>JAJYJD010000325.1 GCA_021789755.1 Bacteroidota bacterium | reverse complement strand
TACTTTCAAATTATTGCACACCGATCAGATGCACGCGCGTAGCCGCATCATTGAGTACAGCCGAAGTTCGTGCTATATTGACGCGTGAAGCTCGCCTGGTACATACTGAAGCGCCATATCGGGCCGTTCGTCTTTTCCATGATAGTGATAACCTTTATTTTCCTCCTCCAATTCCTGATGCAGTCGATGGATCAGATAGTCGGCAAGGGTCTCAGCCTGTACGTAATTATGCAGCTGATCGTATTCAACCTTGCATGGATAGTAGTTCTGGCGGTGCCCATGTCGGTGCTAGTCGCTGTACTCATGGCGTTCGGCGGACTCTCCTCCGCGAACGAAGTGACGGCAATAAAAGGATCCGGCGTAAGCCTGCTCAGGATGATGCTTCCCGTCTTCGTCGCGTCCATCGGTGTGTTCTATTTACTTGTCCTTTTCGATAACGACGTTCTTCCCGATGCGAATCACAGGGCGAAGACCATAATGATCGACATCAGAAGAAAGAAGCCTACATTCACGATCGAGCCGGGCCAGTTCTCGCAGGAGATCGACGGACACGCTATTCTCGTCAGGAAGACCGTTCCGAACTCCACCGAACTCTACGGCGTGACAATATTCGATTTTTCCGATCCCCAGAAGTTTACGACAATAACAGCTGAACGCGGCAAGGTGGGATTTTCCCCGGATCTGAAACACGTTATCATGCTTCTTTACGACGGCGAGGTGGATGAATACGACAACAATCAGGTCGGCGTATATCAACGGGTGAGATTCGAACACCAGCAGATCGTGCTGAAAGCCGAAGGCTTTGCTTATGAACAATCCTCCGAAAGTGCCTTTCAGCGCGGAGACCGCGAGCTGAGCGCCGATTCTATGATAAGCATAGTAAAAGGAATGCAGCAAGACGAAGACATCCTCAAGGGACAGTTGAATAATTATGCGCTCTCAAATTTCCGGAACCTGATTGCCCCGCAGCAGAACCGGTTCCTCATATTTACTCCCGCCGATTCCGGGGGGGTCTACGAACTGGCCGAATCGAGGATAGCATCGGTCTCGAACATCGTTCAAAGCCTGTTCGCGAGTGCGGATAACACACGGCGTCAAATCTATTCGTATCAGGTTGAGATCGAAAAGAAGTACAGCATTCCGTTCGCGGCAATCGTGTTCATTTTTCTCGGAGCGCCGCTCGGGATGATGTCCCGGAGGGGAAATTTCGGTGTCTCGGCCGGGCTGAGCCTGTTGTTCTTTCTGATATATTGGGCCTTTCTCATTGCCGGAGAGAAACTTGCCGACAGAGAGTTGTTGAGTCCCTTTATGGCGATGTGGCTCGCAAATATAGTCCTCGGCGGTGCCGGCTTGTTACTGACCTACAAGGTGTCCAGAGAAACGGTGATCATAAACTGGGATTGGTTTACGCGGTTCGTCCCGAAAAGGTGGATCTCCGAAGAGACGCTTAGCGAAATTTCGAAGAGAGAACGTTGAAGAAATTAGATCTTTACATAATAAAGCAGTTTGTCAGCGTTATCCTGTTCTCGCTAATCGCGTTCGCCGCCATCTTTATCCTGGTCGACCTGATGGAGCACCTCGACGACTTTCTAGATCACGGGATCGGGCTCGCGCTCATTGCCCGCTATTATCTCGTTTTCACTCCTGAGATCCTCACGCTGATAACCCCCGTGGCTGTGTTGCTCGCATGCCTTTTTACCGCCGGAAGGATGTCGAATCAAAACGAGATAATAATCATAAAAAGCTCGGGCGTGGACGTTTACAGGATTCTTCTCCCGTTCCTGATCGTATCCGGCGTCATCTGTGTCGCTATGATTTACTTCAACGAATGGATTGTACCCCAAGCAAACCATGAGAAGTTCAGGATCGAGAAGATCTACCTTCAGCAGCACAACGAGGGATGGTGGAAATATAATATTTTCATGCTGGACAGCAGGGACCGCATCGTTTCAATCGGGTACTTCGATGATTACAACAATACCGCGCAGAAAGTGTCGGTACAGGAATTTGCCGACACAAACCTGACCTATCTCGTCAGGCGATACGATGCCGCCAGCATGTGGTACGACACGACAAATCACGTGTGGGTCCTGAGAAGTGCCATTGAACGCACGTTCGACGGCACAAAGCAGACTTTCCAGACATACCCATCGCTGCCGCTTAAGGAGATTACTTTCAAACCATCTGACCTGGAAGAGAAAGAACTGAATCCGAAGGATATGAATTACGACCAGTTGAGGCGCTTCATTGAGCTTCAGCGGAACAGCGGGAACGACGTCTCAAGGTATGAGGTCGACTACTACTCGAAGGTCTCGTTCCCGTTCGCAGCGATCATAGTCGTCTTCTTCGGAGTCCCGCTGTCGGCCCGGAAAAAACGCAGCGGCCTGGCACTCGAGTTCGGGATAAGTATACTCATCTCATTCGTCTACCTCCTGCTCATAAAAATAAGTCAAGTCCTCGGATACGACGGACTGGTCAGCCCCTTGCTGACTGCCTGGCTTGCCAACATCCTGTTCTTTGCCGCCGGAATGTATAACACAGCAAAGGTGTCAAGGTAAGCACACTTCCTGCGACCGGCGATTGACCTCCTGTTCCTGTCCACGGATTAGTTTGAATACAATATCACGCAATATGCACGTGAACGTGCGGCCGGCTATTTCTCCAGTTGACTTCCACCGGCGCCCCAAAGAAGTCGGTGAGGTTAGACGACGACAATACCTGTCTCGTCATTCCCGATGAATGGATACTTCCCTTTCTCAGGAGGAGGGTTTTGTTGAAGACAGGCACGATCTCTTCCACATGATGCGAAACGAAAAGCATCGTCGGTGGATCGGGAGCCCCGGCAATTCCGGCAATCGAAAAAAGAAATTGTTCTCTGGCGAAGATATCGAGTCCCGTGCAAGGCTCATCGAGGATCAACACTTTCGGAAAGTTCATCAGCGCACGAGCGAGTATGACTCTTTGCTTTTCACCCTGCGACAGTGTATGGTACGGCCTCTTTCCAAGTTCAAGACAGCCGAATTGTTCCATCAGCACGGATGCCCGCTTCAAATCCTTCTTTCCTATCGGGTTATAAAGTCCGATAGTTGCAAACTTCCCGCTGAGTATTATGTCCTCGACCGTTTCCTCGACGAGGAGATCCTCCTGAAGAGAGGAGCTGACCCAACCGATAGATTTTCTCAATTCCCTCAGGTCACAGCTACCGAATTCCTTGCCAAGAACGGTCAACTTCCCTCTTGATGGGAAGATATACCCTGTTATGAGATTCAACAGGGAGGTCTTACCGGATCCGTTCAAACCTATGATAGCCCAGTGTTCGCCCGGTTGCACGGACCAGTTTATGTTTGAGAGTATCTGAGAACCGTTTCGGCGCCAGGAAACCTCTTCCATGTTTATGATCAAATCTTTCGCCTTTCACATCAATTGGAATCCGATATCAGAATACAGTATCCCTGTCACTCGTTCTTATCATAATTTCCCGACGACAAAGCATATGCAGGAAATATCATCCAACGCATCCGGCTGCCGCAAAGGCGAGTGTACCATCACCGAGCGCCATTCCCCATTTCGCAACGTCCGCGGTGCGCCGCTTCT
>JAJYJD010000039.1 GCA_021789755.1 Bacteroidota bacterium | reverse complement strand
CCTGCAAGCTGTAACTTTTTCCAGCGCCGAGATGAATACCGAGATTAGCCCAGGACCATCCTACCCGAAATGAATTCCCGAAACGAAAACTTCAATGAACTGAGGTGCCCCACATGAACTTTTTCAAGCATCGAATTGCAGCGGTCGCTCTGGCGACGCTAATTCTCTCCGGACTTGTTCAAGCCCAGCAAAAAACGTATTACGCCAACATTCAGGACGCCCTCGCTGCGACGATGAAACTTGCGGGCGAGCGGGGACCGCAGAGCCTGAACTGGATAGACGGTGGAAACCGCTACTCATATATTACGAGCCCCGATTCGTCGGGCCGGAGAGAGATCCGTGCATTCGATCCGGAGACAGGACGGGACGAGCTAATATTCAACGGAGAGGGAGTTACATTCCCCGATTCCTCCGCGGCTTTCAATTATCGCGCTTTCCAGTGGGCGAAGGATTCTAAGCATCTTCTCTTTGAAACCAATTTCCGCAAGATATACCGCAAATCCGGGTGGTCGGATTACTACATTTATTCTCTCGCCGACAAATCGCTCAAACTGGCAGCGAAGAATGCAAGGACCGCAGAGTTGTCGCCGGACGGTTCGATGATCGGATACGAGAGGGGAGGCAACATGTTCGTCTACAACTTTGCCTCCAAAAGCGAGACTCAGTTGACGAACGATGCAACCAACGAAATCTTTAACGGGCATTACGACTGGGTTTACGAAGAAGAATTCGGACAGCCGCAGGCGTGGAACTGGTCTCCCGACAGCAGGTACATCGCGTACTGGCATTTCGACGAGAGTCCTGTCCCGATAATACAGATAAGCAACTACGAAGGGGTTCACAATCAATGGGTGAAGATCCCGATACCGCAGCCGGGCGACCCGAATCCGCTGGTTAAAATCGGCGTCGTCGATGCGAAGACCGGCCAGAACATCTGGCTGAATACCGGGGAGACCGGCGATTACTATATCCCCAGGATTTACTGGACCAGCGAGCCGAACACGCTCGCGGTGATGACCCTGAATAGGGAGCAGGACGACATGAAGCTTTTCTTCTTCAACGTAGCGACCGGCGCCCGCAGGCTCGTCATGGAAGAAAAGAACAATACCTGGGTGGCCATCTTCAATTTCTACACGGGAGTAAACGATATGATGTTCTTCCCGGAAAAGATACACGAGTTCTTCTGGGTATCCGATCGCAGCGGATATTACCAGATCTACCGCTACGATTACGACGGGAAGCTCATCAACAGAGTAACGCATGGAAACTGGGATGTCATAAAAGTGCTCGGAATCAATCCGGATAAGCAGACCATCTATTACACATCCGCCGAAGCCTCCCCGCTCGAAGAACAGATGTATTCGATAAGATTCGACGGCACACGTGAAGAACGTTTGTCGAAAGTACCGGGCTATCACCAGTTCGACATGTCACCCAACTGCCGGTACTACATGGACACGTATTCGAATATATCGCAGCCAAAGCAGATCGAACTCTGGAACACCGACGGCAAGATGGTTAAGACGCTGGCCGACGACGCTTCCGTACAAAAATTCTTGGCGACTCACGAGTACTCGCCGAGGGAGCTTTTCAGTTTTACGACGACTGATTCCGTCAGGCTTGACTGCTCCATGATAAAGCCGTTCAATTTCGATTCGACGAAGAAGTATCCGGTAATACTCGCGATATACGGCGGGCCTGAATCGCATTCCGTCTACAATTCCTTCGATTTCTCGGGCTGGGATCAGTGGCTTGCTCAGCAGGGATATATAATAGTGGATGTCAACAATCGCGGCAACGCGAACTACGGCAGCGCATTTATGAAGATAGTCTACGATCATCTCGGCTATTGGGAGAGTCATGATTTCGTCGAAACCGCGCACTATCTCGCTACGCTTCCTTACGTCAATCCGGATGAGATGGCAATCATGGGAACGAGCTACGGCGGATACAGCACGGTGTACACTATGCTGACACATCCCGGTGTGTTCAAAGTCGGGATCGCGAACTCACCGGTTACGTCCTGGCGGTTGTACGACGACATCTATACTGAAAGATATATGGGATTGCCGTCGGATAATGAGGTGGGATACGAAAAGAGCGCCTGCATGCCGTACGCCGACAGCCTGCGAGGGAAGCTACTGCTCATTCATTCCGATATGGACGACAACGTTCATCCCATAAACACGATGCAGCTGCTGACAGCTCTCACGAACGCCGGAAAAGACGTCGATCTCAGGATTTTCCCTCCGGGCGCGCATGGAGCGGTATATAACAAGACCAGCGGCATACTATTGTCCAGGATTTACACGGAATATCTGAACCTCTACCTGAAGGGCAATTGCGACAGCCTGAATCTGAACCGGTAAGGCGGTATTTATCGGTAAATTGCCTTTCGCGGCGCCCGGTAGTATATTTTTACGAAGGAGAACCGTGCGAGATATCCTGGTTGTGGACGATAACTCGATTAACAGGCAACTGGCAGTCTACCTCCTCAAGAAGGGGGGGTACAACGTCTACGAAGCGGAGTCGGGCAGGCAGACGTTCGAATTTCTCAGCGGGAAGACTCCAGACGTAATCCTTCTCGACATTCAGCTTCCTGAGATGGATGGTGTGGAGGTGTTGAGGAGGATTCGATCCGATTCCGTGACGAAGGATATCAAGGTCATCGCGCTCACCGCTTATACCATGCGCGGCGACAAAGAAAAGTTCGAGGCCGCAGGTTTCGACGGATATTTGCCCAAGCCGATCGAGCCGAAGACATTTGCGAACCAGATTTTGGAAATATACAATTCTTGAAAAGAGACGAGGGTTTTGAGAATCTCAGGACGATCTTCGCGGCTGATTTGGCGGAGAAGCTCAAAGCCCTCGATGCAGCCCTGAAAGCCGCGAAGTGGGATGAAGTGAGCGTGATCTCGCACCAGATAACCGGAACCGCCAAATCGTTCGGTTATCCTGAGATCTCCGGAGTTGCTGCAGAGCTGGAACACTCCGCACGTCGGATGAGTCTGGAATATTGTACAACTCTGCTGAAGAAGATATCCGATTTGATAGTTCTTTGACAATTAGAGAATAGTTTCTCGCCCCGAACAATGTCGGGATCGATTGGATCGGTTGATTTTCATACATGGGGATGATATTGGAATCGACGGGGATTCGGGAAGCTGTGAGATGCGTGTCGCGGTTGCCGGTACCGCGTAAAAAAATCGGTAAAAACGTAAATGCGAACAACAACTACGCATTGGCTGCCTAATTAAAAAAAGGTAACCCGTCCATCTGGAGGTTCTGTCTGTCGGCACCAGAATGGGCGTCGCCCAGGCAGGCTTTCTGCCAGTCATTGCCCGGTGGACTGACGGAAATATTATGCCGGGATTGCTGAGTGTAACTCGGCTTCGCGAACAGCACTCAGTGAAATTTAAGGTCGAAGCTACGCACGTAGAGGCTCATGGAATCCTATCTTCGGACCGGGGTTCGACTCCCCGCATCTCCACTATTACAAAGTCAAAGGTCAAAGTTCAAAAGTACAGCCCAAAGCTCAAACCTTTCACGGGATCACTTTTCCTATCTGGGAATTGGTTTTGAATTCCGGCTTTTGTGTTTTGACTTTCTTTCCTCCTTGGTTTTCTCTGGTAAGTTTCTATATTGAAAAGTACCATGTGGACGAGAGACCGACTTTCAGAGCTGATTAAATCGAAGCTCGGCGACAGATTATTGGTGGTCGTGTCGAACCGTGAGCCGTATGTTCATGTCTTCGACGGTGACGAGGTGAAGTACTACGTGCCGCCCGGCGGTCTCGTGACGGCTCTTGAACCGATAATGGAAGCAAGCGGCGGTTACTGGGTCGCCCAGGCGGCCGGTGAAGCCGACAACCTCGTCGTCAACGAGCGAAATGAAATTGCATGCCCGCCGGATAATCCCAGCTTCACGCTTAGACGAGTCTTCCTTTCCAAAGAAGAATTAACGGGTTTCTATTACAATTTTGCCAACGGAGGGATGTGGCCGTTGTGCCATGCCGCGTACATCCGTCCAAAGTTCGAGGCGGCGGACTACCTGATGTATAAAGCCGTTCAAGAAAAATATGCCGACGCGATCGCCGAGATCATCGGTGATCGTCCTGCCTTCGTCTTCATCCAGGACTATCACTTCGCCAACCTGGCGCGCATCCTCAAAGAGAAAGTGCGGAATGTCATCACCGCCCAATTCTGGCACATCCCGTGGCCGAACAGCGAAGTCGTCCGGATCCTGCCTTTCAAGGAAGAACTTCTCGGAGACCTGCTCTATAATGATCTTCTCGCATTCCAGGTGCAGTATCATGTCATGAACTTCCTTGATACGGTGAACAGGTACATCGAGTCACGCATCGAGAACGACGTGTCGCGCATAAACAGGGGCGGCCGGACGACGCTTGTCAGAGCCTTTCCGATCAGCATCGACTTCGAAAACGTTTCCAGGCTCTCCTCAAGCGAACGTGTCATGAAGATGCGGCAGGAACTGGTGAAGAAATACAGGCTTAAGGACAAGATCGTCGCAATCGGAGTAGACAGGATCGATTACACGAAGGGAATTCTCGAACGGTTCCGGGCCGTGGACAGGTTCCTCGAGAAGAATCCTCACTACCTCGGGAAATTTGTCTACGTGCAGCTCGGCGCTCTCAGCAGGATGCAGATACCGGCATACCGCGAGCTGAACGATGCGCTTAACGACCTGATGGTCAGCATCAACGAGAAGTATCAGTCCTTCGGCTGGAAGCCCATCATCTTTGCCCGGGCCAACCACTCGAAGGAATCGTTGGTCGCGTGGAACGGGATAGGCAACGTATCGCTGGTCACCTCGCTTCACGACGGCATGAACCTCGTGGCCAAGGAGTTCGTCGCTTCCAGGAACGATCTCTCCGGGGCTTTGATTCTAAGCGAGTTCACGGGCGCGGCGAGGGAACTCGTCGACGCGGTACTGGTCAACCCTTACTACATCGATGGGCTCGCAGATGCGATAAAAATGGCGGTCGAAATGACGCCGGAAGAGCAGCACCGACGGATGTCTAAGATGCGAGAAGTGATCAGCCAGCAGAACGTCTACCGCTGGGCGGCGAAAATCCTGAGTGAGATATTCAATTTCGAATTTGTGGAATATGATACTGAAACTGTCAACAATTGAACAGCTGATCATCCCCGGATCGATAATTGTCGCCTCAATTGTGGTCGGGTTTGTGCTCCGGAATATTGTCCTTGTCTACTTAGCCAGGCTCGCCAGGAACACGAAATGGCGTTTTGACGATATTGTTGTCGAGGCCGTGAGGAGCTCTGTCGTGCTGTGGAGTCTCGCGCTCGGTCTCTACATACTCATCCAAACGCAGGGACTCTCGTACAATACAGCCGAAATTTCCTCGAAGGCGCTCGGAGTCCTGGTGATATTCTCCGTCACGGTAGCGGTCGCCCATATAGGGACGGAAACGATCGAATATTATAAGACCGTCGTCACAGGGCTCGCATCGGCCACGAGCCTGCTCAAGAACATAGTCAGGGTGACGGTATACTCGATAGGCATTCTAATTATCCTTGATGGGCTTCATGTCTCTATAGCGCCTCTTCTCACGGCTCTCGGAGTGGGCGGCCTTGCAATCGGACTCGGCCTCCAGGAAACGCTGACGAATTTTTTCGCGGGATTGCAGATACTCGCGGGCAGACAGGTTGTGACGGGTAATTATGTGAAACTCAGTTCGGGTGACGAGGGCTACGTTGAGGACCTCAACTGGAGGGCGACGGTCATTAGAACACTTGCGGGCAATCACGTAATTATTCCGAACAAGAACCTCGCCAGCCTTATCATAACGAACTATCAATTCCCTGCACCCGATCTCGGCATAGGCGTGGAAGTTGGCGTCGACTACAGAAGCGATCTTCAGAAGGTGGAACGGATCACGGTCGACGTTGCGACGGAGATTCAGAAAGCCGTGCCGGGCGCCGTCCGTGACTATGTCCCGTCAATCCGCTACAGCAGGTTCGGCGATTCGGCGATTTATTTCTCGGTAAACCTGCGAGCGTCCGCCTTCGTCGACCAATACCTTATCAAGCATGAATTCATAAAGAAACTCAAGGACCGCTACGAAAAGGAGGGCATAGTGATCCCGTTCCCGACTCAAACGGTGCACCTGAGCAGGGAATCGGATTGAGATGGATACTACACCGTTCGAGTTCAAGTCCAGATTGATCCTTACCGAACTTTTGGGTCGAAGGGCCGCTACATTGCCCGAGCTTACGGAAGGTATCAGGACCGTGCCGCTCTCTTCCATCTATCATCACACCCACCGGTTTCTCCAGCAGCATCATTTCCTTTCACCCGAGCCGCCGAACGATTTCGCTTACTGGGTCACGAATATGTTGAACGAGGAGCTTGCGGGTGAGATGCTCGCAAGTATCGACATCATGCAGTTCGTTAGACTTTCCGACCTCAGGAAACGATTCCTCGAACTCCTCGAAGAATACCTGAAGAGTGCAAAACAGAGCGTGAACGCGAGATGTCCGGATGGCGAGGAGTTTCATTTCATGAGCTCGCGGATATTCGTCGTCCCGACCGGAAAGATCGCGCACAATGTGGCTGAGTTCAAGGAGATGTTGAAAACCGTGAGTATACACGCGATCTATTTCCATATGTTCGAAGCAAAACTAAGGCTGGAAAAGGGAGATAATGACTTCTCCATCTGGCTGAGGTCCGCGGGCAAAGAAAGGGAAGCGGAGCAGATATCGCGCCTAGACCCGTACACATTCACCCTCGAGGGGCTGAGGGACAGGCTTCTGAAGATGGTTCCGAATTCATAGGATTATTTGAATGGCCCAGGTAAAAGACTATGCAGAGATCGTCGGCGGTTCAGTCATCGATGAGTTGTTCGCGATCGGAGAAAAGGCAGGGACGCTGAAGATCCAGCACGTGAATTCGACGGCAGTCGGCGGAGGGGTCGCGGAAATCCTGACCCGCCTGGTGCCGATGATGAACGAACTCGGCGTCCGGACGACGTGGGACGTGATAAAAGGGGGAGAGAAGTTCTACGCCGTCACGAAGAAAATGCATAACGCGCTGCACGGAGTCCCGGAGACTTTTGTCGAAAACGATTGGGCCCACTTCCTGGAAGTGAACCGGGAGAATGCCCGGTCGATGAGTTTCGAAAACGACGTTGTCTTCATCCACGACCCTCAACCGATCGGCCTGGTTGAAGAGAGATCGCATTTGGACAACAAATGGGTCTGGAGGTGCCATATCGATTTTTCGGAGCCGCGCGAGAACGTCTGGCTTTTCTTGAAGGATTTCATCGAGCGCTTCGATGGTGCGATCTTTTCAGCTCCGGCGTTCAGCCGCCCGCTCAGCACGAGACAGTTTCTGATTTCACCGTCCATCGATCCGCTCAGCGACAAGAACAGAGACCTCGATGAAAATTACGTGAGGAGTATATTCGAGAAGTTCAACATCGACCTCACCCGCCCCGTCATCACTCAGATCTCGCGGTTCGATTATCTGAAGGATCCCGTCGGCGTCATAAAGGCGTACAAGCTCGTGAAGAGGTACGTAGACTGCCAGCTTGTTCTTGCGGGGGGCGGAGCGACCGATGATCCGGAAGGTGAGAGAGTCCTTTCGGATGTGCAGCACGCTGCGGCAGGCGATAAAGACATATTCGTATTGCTGCTCCCCCCGTCCAGCGACCTGGAGATCAATGCGCTCCAGAGAGGATCCACCGTCGTTCTTCAGAAGTCGCTGAGGGAAGGGTTCGGCCTTACCGTGGCGGAAGCCCTCTGGAAGAGGAAGCCCGTCATCGCGTCGGCTGTCGGCGGGATACCTTTACAGATAAAGCACAAATACAGCGGAGTGCTGACGCACAGCATCGAGGGGACCGCATACTGGATCAAACAAATTATCAACGAACCGGCATTCGCTCGCGAGCTCGGCAAGAACGGAAGAGAGCATATAAGGCAGAACTTCCTGATAACCCGGCACCTGAGGGACTATCTTCTCCTCGCACTTTCACTGTACCACGACAAAGACATAGTGTACCTTTAAATTGGGCACCGGACCGTCCAGACTGAAGAGTGAAATCCTTGCCAGAGAAAGGGGGAAATATCCCGTGTTCTTCTTCGACTTCGACGGCACTCTTGCCCGGATAGAGGAGACGCCTGGCAAAGTGAAGTTCAGGCCCGTGGCGAGGTCCATAGTCGAGGAACTTGCCAGGAACTACACGGTCGGAATAATCAGCGGCCGGGCGCTTCCCGAAATAAAGAAGCTTGTCGGCATCAGAGGTATTTTCTATTCCGGAAATCACGGAGTCGAGATCGAGGGACCCGGTATCCGCTTCGTCGAGAAGAAATCGGCCGGCTCTGTAAAGTTCATCGACTCGCTCGATGCGAGGATCAGGAAGAGACTCAAACGGTACGGTGCAATCATACAGCCGAAAAAATATTCGATAGCCGTTCACTACCGCACCGTCGAGCCGCGCCTGGTTCGGGGATTGCTCGACGATCTCGAGGCGATAACCGGACCCGCGCTCAAAGCCGGGAAGATAAAACTGCAGCCCGGGAAAAAAGTGGTTGAAATCAAGGCGCCCGTTGAGTGGGATAAGGGGAAGGCCGTCGAAAAAATTTTGAGGAAGACGGGGAGGCACGGGAGGGTGTTCTTTTTCGGCGATGACATGACCGACGAGTACGGTTTTCAGAAGGTGAACGAGATGAAAGGGGTAAGCGTCTTCATCGGGAGCCCGGAGCGTCAAACGACCGCCGGCTATTCGCTTGACTCGCCTGCCGCGCTCATCGGTGAGCTGGCAAGGTTCCTGTTCGAGGCGGAATAGGCGATGTGCTCGTGGATCCTTTTTTACGTGTGGGAATGGGTCATACCTGAGCCATCCCTGACCATTCCATCTCTCACCGTGCCGAGATAATCCTAAGCGTAAATTTAGTATTTCGCACCCTTCTCTAAACATAAGTTTAGGTATAACTGAATCGTATGTGCGCAATTCCTTGATTTCCACGTTTATTGCTAAAAATCAGTTTACCATTAATACTGCCCTTTTTAGTAAACGGTGATTGATATCGTGGCAATAGATGCGTTTCATTGATTAGTTATCTAAACGGATATTTAGTATATTGGCATGTTTTTACCGCTCTTTTATTTCTTCTGACTTCATTTCCAGCCGCGGGAGTTTCGGGAAGGCAAAAAAAAAGTCCCGCATTGAGGCGGGACTTCGAAGAGTTTATGTGGGGTTTATGTGCGGCTCACTTTAAAAGCGAGTTGCGCATCCTACCTTAGTACATGTCACCCATCGGAGGTGTCGGCATCGCCGGTTTGTCCTTCTCGGGTTTCTCGCAGACGACGGCTTCCGTTGTCAGCAGGAGGCTGGCGACGCTGGCCGCGTTCTGAAGTGCGGTGCGCGTAACCTTCGTCGGATCGATCACTCCGGCCTTCAGGAGATTCTCATATGTTTCGCTCTGAGCATTGAAGCCGTAATCGTCCTTTCCTTCTCTCACCTTCTGGAGAACAACCGAGCCCTCGAGCCCTGCGTTGTTGACGATCCATCTCAAAGGCTCTTCGAGCGCTTTTTTCACGATCTCGATTCCGATCTTCTGGTCCTCGTTCTCGGTCTTTACAGAATCAAGCTGAGGGATCGAGCGAACGAGGGCGACGCCGCCGCCGGGAACGATGCCTTCCTCGACTGCTGCGCGTGTCGCGTGCAGCGCATCCTCGACTCGCGCCTTCTTCTCTTTCATCTCGACTTCTGTCGTGGCGCCGATCTTCAGGACTGCGACTCCGCCGGAAAGCTTCGCGAGTCTTTCCTGCAGTTTCTCTTTGTCGTAATCGCTTGTAGTCTTGTCGATCTGTGCTTTGATCTCGTTGATGCGCCGCTTGATGTCATCCTTGCTTCCCGCACCTTCAACGATGGTCGTGTTATCCTTGTCGATTGTTACCTTTTTGGCCGTACCGAGGAAAGAGAGCTGTGCGTTCTCAAGCTTGAAGCCCTTCTCTTCGGATATAACCTGTCCGCCTGTCAGGACAGCCACATCTTCGAGCATCGCCTTTCTTCTATCACCGAATCCGGGGGCCTTGACCGCCACGGCTTTCAGCGTTCCGCGGATCTTGTTGACGACCAATGTCGCCAGCGCTTCGCCTTCGATGTCCTCGGCGATAATAACGACGGAACGGCTGCTCTGTGCAACCTTTTCGAGCACCGGCAGGAGATCCTTCATCGACGAGACTTTCTTGTCGTGGATGAGAATGTACGGGTCTTCCATCGACGCTTCCATTCTCTCCGTGTCGGTAACGAAGTAAGGGGAGAGGTAGCCGCGGTCGAACTGCATTCCCTCGACAACTTCCATCGTCGTATCGGTTCCTCTTGCCTCTTCGACAGTGATGACGCCGTCCTTTCCGACTTTGTCCATTGCGTTGGCGATGAGATTCCCGATCTCGCTGTCGTTGTTTGCGGAGATGGTTCCTACCTGGGCGATCTCTTTCTTGTCGGTGACTTCTCGGCTGATCTTCTTGAGGCCTTCGACCACCTTCTCGACCGCGAGGTCGATGCCGCGCTTCAGGTCCATCGGGTTAGCACCCGCGGTGACGTTCTTCAAACCTTCGCGGTAAATTGCCTGCGCAAGAACCGTAGCTGTCGTCGTGCCGTCTCCTGCAACGTCGGAAGTCTTGGACGCGACTTCGCGTACCATCTGTGCGCCCATATTCTCGATCGTGTCCTCGAGCTCGATCTCTTTCGCTACTGTCACTCCGTCTTTTGTGACGGTCGGCGCGCCAAATTTCTTGTCGATTATGACATTGCGCCCGCGGGGGCCGAGTGTAACTTTCACCGCGTCCGCGAGAGTGTCAACGCCGCGCTTCAGTGCGGAGCGGGCGTCAGGGCCAAACTGGATAATCTTTCCTGCCATTATTTAGAACTCCTTTCAATTAAAGTATTGCAAAAATATCACTTTCACGCATAATGAGGTATTCCACGCCGTCATACGTGACCTCGGTGCCGGTATACTTGCCGTACAAAATTCTGTCCCCGACTTTGACTTCCATCGGGATCTTCTTGCCATCGTCACTCACTCTTCCAGGCCCAACGGCGACTATCTCTCCCTGCTGGGGACGCTCCTTTGCCGTGTCTGGAACGAAAAGGCCGCCTTTGGTCTTCTCATCCGCCTCAAGCGGCTTGACTACTACTCGATCTGCCAACGGCTTAATCTTCATATCACTAGTCCTCCTTTTTTATTTGATTCCGTCAAGGATCTGAACTTATTGGCACTTATGTCGTGCGAGTGCTAATATATCAAGCCAACCAGAAAAAATCAAGCACTCGAGCGATGGGAGTGCTAATGCCGGCCCTCTTCAATGCCCTATGCCATGGTTCTTCCCGTTCGATGGCAACATGCCACTAATTTTGCGGAAAAATGACCTCTCTTGTGAAACTACACTTGAGATTAGCAGGTTTTCAAGCCTCTTTCCCGGCACGCACGTTGCCGTAAACTGGCCGAGGGCTGCCAAAAGCGCCCCCAACATCGCGTGATATCGTCACCGTCGGAGTTCGAGAATAAACCTCGCTCAAGGAGGGAAACAGCCATGCCGCAAGTCTCGACCAGGAAACAGGAAGCCGTTGATTTCTACGTCACCGAGGAGTGCAACGGATGCGGGTTGTGCAAGAACATCGCCCCCGAATTTTTCGATTGTGTGGAATATGCCTATTCATACTTCCTCACCCGCCAGCCGATCACCGAAGCTGAAATTCTGCTTCTCAGAGACGCGGCCTCTATCTGCACAGTCGACGCAATACGCGAGACTGCCAAATCCATTTGATGAAAGGACTTTTTCATGTTTGAGATTCTAAGCAAGGAGATCCTTGCTCAATCTATAACGAAGTTCGTCGTCCGCGCACCATACGTGGCCCGAAAACACAAAGCCGGAAACTTTGTCATCCTGAGGGTCAACGATCATGGTGAAAGAATTCCGCTGACGATCGTCGACTCGGACCCCGGAGAAGGAACAATAACCATCATCGCCCAGACCATAGGGAAGACTACCAAGCTCCTGAGTCTTCAGGTTAAGGGCGACTTCCTCCTTGACGTTGCCGGCCCGCTGGGAAACCCGACCCCGATACACGACTACGGGACCGTGGTCTGCATTGGAGGCGGAGTCGGGACGGCGGAAGTATATCCGATCGCAAAAGCACTTAAAGCCGCAGGCAACAAGCTGGTAACGATCGTGGGAGCAAGGACAAAGGATCTCGTGATTCTTGAAAACGAGCTGCGGGAGATCTCGGACGAGTTTGTCGTAACCACCGACGACGGATCATATGGAATGAAGGGGCTTGTAACGAACGCTCTGGGCAATTTTCTGAAAAAAAGTGGGAGTGTGCAGGGAGTGTACGCAATCGGACCGATCATAATGATGAAAGCCGTTTCCGATTTTACGAAGCCGCTCGGGCTCAAGACTTTCGTCAGCCTGAACCCCATCATGATGGACGGAACCGGGATGTGCGGCGCCTGCCGTGTATCGATCGGGGGCGAGACGAAATTCGCGTGCGTCGACGGCCCGGAGTTCGACGGGCACCTGGTCGACTTCGAGGAGCTGATGACGAGGAACAGATCATACATGGATCTCGAGAAGGTGTCGCTCGAGCGATTCAACGGCGAGCCGGCGGGACATGAATGCAGGACCGGAGCGAAGGAGGCGGCCAATGCCTAATACACTGAAACCCTCCGAGAGAATGAAAATACCGAGACAGGTTCCCATCGACCAGGAAGCAGAGGTTCGCAAGCACAATTTCGAGGAGGTTTCATTCGGCTTCGACGAAAGCCTTGTGTCGCAGGAAATGCTCCGCTGCATCGATTGCAAGGAGCCGTTTTGCGTGGCGGGTTGTCCTGTCGGCATCGACATCCCCGGTTTCATCAAGCTGATCGTTGAAAAGGACTACCTCGGGGCGGCGAAGAAAATCAAGGAGAAGAACTACCTGCCTGCAATTACCGGAAGAGTCTGCCCGCAGGAAACACAGTGCGAAGCCGTTTGTCCCATCGGCAGGAAACACCAGCCGGTCGCGATAGGTAAGCTTGAAAGATTCGTGGCCGATTATGAGAGGATGCACAGCTCGTTTAACGGTTTCGCCGTCGACGAGAAGAGGAAAGAGAATGTAGCGATCGTCGGATCCGGACCGGCAGGCCTGACGTGTGCGGCGGAACTGGCGAAGCTCGGGTACAACGTGACGATCTTCGAAGCACTTCATGCCGCAGGCGGCGTTTTGAGATACGGCATCCCGGAATTTCGGCTGCCGAAATCGATTCTCGATTCGGAGATCGAGAATGTGAAGAATCTCGGCGTGAAAATAATAACCAACTTCGTCATCGGCAGGACGGCCACGGTCGACGAGCTGATGGACGAAATGGGTTTTAATGCGGTTTTTCTCGGGACGGGGGCCGGCACTCCGACCTTCCTCGGTATCCCGGGCGAGAATCTTCCGGGTGTGTTCTCGGCGAGCGAATTCCTCACGCGGGTGAATTTCATGAACGGTTATAAGTTTCCCGAATTCGACACGCCCGTTAAGATCGGCAGAAGGATCGCAGTGATCGGAGGCGGCAACACCGCGATGGACGCCGTCCGGACGGCAAACCGTCTTGGGACCGAGAAGGCGTACCTGGTATACCGTCGTGGCCGGCAAGAGATGCCCGCGCGCGAAGAGGAAGTCCTGCATGCCGAAGAAGAGGGCGTTGAGTTTCATGTCCTTACAAACCCGGTACGCATAATTGCCGGAGACAACAAATGGGTCAAAGGCATGGAATGCGTCAAGATGCAGCTCGGCGAACCGGACGAGTCCGGAAGGAGAAAACCTGTCGTCATCCCCGGTTCTAATTACATCATGGATGTCGATACCGTCATACTTGCGATCGGACAGCGGCCGAACCCGATATTGCAGGCGACAACCCCGGGTCTGGATATGTCCAGGCGCGGTACGGTGGTCGTCGATGAGAAGTGCCGGACAAGCCGTGAAGGCGTATTCGCCGGCGGTGATCTGTCACGCGGCGGCGCTACGGTCATCCTCGCGATGGAAGACGGTCAGCGATCGGCCGCGGCAATTCACGATTACCTCAAAGTCAAAGATGAAAAGCCGAAAGTCAAAGAGATCGGTGCTCCCGCATAAGTTTTGAGGTTTGAGTATCGACTTTTGAGGTTGAAAGATGAACATCGGTATCCCAAATGAGTCCCTGAAGAATGAAAACAGGGTGTCGCTCACCCCGTCGGCCGTGGCGACCCTGACCAATCTCGGGCACGCGCTTTTCTTTGAGTCACAGGCAGGAAAGGCTACGAGGTTTTCGGACGAATCGTACAGGAACGCGGGGGCGACGGTAGTATACTCGAAAGAGGAAGTCTATCGAAGGTGCGAACTCATCTGTGCCGTGGAGCCTCCGACACTTGAAGAGATACACTTGATGGAATCCGGTCAGACTTCTTTCAGCTTCCTGAATCTACCCGTGGCACGTCAGCAATTCGTCGAGGAAATAACCCGTAAGAAGATTACGACCGTGGGATATGAACTTGTGGAGACGGAGGACGGCGACCGCCCGGTGATTCACTCCATGAGCGAAATAGCCGGCCAGATCTCGGTCTTCATTGCGGCGCGGCTTCTGGAGACGGACGATCGCGGGCGCGGAATTATTCTCGGTGGAATTGCCGGTGTTGCGCCTGCGGCCGTCGTGATAATCGGTGCGGGCATTGTCGGGACCGAGGCGGCGAGGACTGCCGCCGGGCTCGGTGCCCAGGTCATCGTTCTCGACACAGATCTTGGGCGCCTGCGCAACGTCGACAGGCTCCTCCTCAAGAGAGTGACCACCGCTCTCGCTACGCCTATCACTATAAGGAAGAGCGCCGCTTATGCGGACGTTCTGATAGGATGTGTCTTCATAAGAGGTGAACGCGCACCGCACGTTGTCACGGAGGAGATGGTGAGGTCTATGAAGCCGGGTGCTGTCGTGATAGATGTCTCCATTGACCAGGGCGGCTGCATCGAAACAAGCCGGCCGACGACTCTACAGAGCCCTTCCTTCGTTTACCATGATGTCATCCATTATTGTGTTCCGAACATAACGGCGACCGTCGCCCGGACTGCGACTTACGCCCTCACGAACACGATTCTGCCGTACGTGATTGAAATTGCGGAGAAAGGTGCGCCGCAGGCGTTCAGAGAAAACAAGGGCCTTGCCAAAGGCGTCTGCAGTTTCGAAGGTCACTGCACACAGGAAATGGCAAAAACACTCTTCGGCAAGGAGTACCTTCTTATCGAAAGTCTGCTATAAATATGGCCTGGATTGAGACGTACAGGAGCAAAGTCGTATCGGCGGACGAGGCGGCGAAAGCCATACAATCCCGCGATAGAGTGTATATTCATCCGGGCTGCGCCGTTCCCGAGGTACTCGTCGACGCGATGGTCAGGCGTTCGGACGATCTTGAGAAGTGCGAGGTCCTGCACATCCTCTCCCTCGGCAAGGCCGCATATGTCCAGCCCGGCATGGAAAAGCATTTCCACCATACGGCACTCTTCATAGGGAAGAATACCCGCGAAGCTGTAAACAAAGGTCAGGCCGATTTTGTGCCTGTCTTTCTTTCCGACATCCCGGGACTTTTCTATAGCGGGCAGTTGAAGCTCGATGTTGCTCTCATACACGTGTCACCGCCGGACGAGCACGGGTTTTGCAGCTTCGGGGTCGGGATCGAGACCACGAAGGCGGCGACCGAAGTGGCAAGAACAGTTATCGCGCAGGTGAATCCCAACATGCCGCGGACGCTCGGCGACAGCTTCATCCACATAAGCAAGATTCACAAGATCGTCGAGAGCGATGTACCTATCATGGAGCTTCCACAGGTGGAACCGGATACGTCCGAAGAGGAACTCGAAGTCTTCAGGAAGATCGGCGGGAATATTTCGGAGCTGATAGAAAACGGGTCTACGCTTCAACTCGGCATCGGAAGAATACCCGATGCAGTCCTGATGTCGCTTGAAGGGAAGAAAGATCTCGGCATCCACTCGGAGATGTTTTCTGACGGCATGATAAAGCTTGTCGAAAGCGGGGTGGTCACGAACGAGAAGAAGACGCTGCATCCCGGGAAAATTGTGGCGAGCTTCGTCCTGGGAAGCAGGAAACTGTTCGATTTCATACACAATAACCCGATCGCTGAATTCCATCCCTCCCAGTATGTGAACGACCCGTTCATAATCAGCCAGAACAGAAAAATGATCGCGATAAACTCTGCTCTGCAGATCGATCTGACCGGCCAGGTTTGCGCTGACTCCATCGGCTACAATTTCTATAGTGGATTCGGCGGTCAGGTGGATTTCATAAGAGGTGCGGCGAGGTCGGAAGGCGGGAAGCCGATTGTGGCGCTCCCTTCCACGGCAAGAGGTGGAACAGTATCTCGAATATCCAATCATCTTGCAGAGGGCGCCGGCGTGACGACGTCGCGCGGTGACGTCCATTATGTGGCGACCGAGTTCGGAGTGGTGAACCTGCATGGGAAGGCGATCAGTGAAAGGGTCAGGCTGCTGATAGGTATTGCGCACCCGAAATTCCGCGACGAACTTGCACAGTCGGCCAGGAAAAGGTGCTGGATATAACATCATCAGGTTTAGCAAATTTGATTCGTTGAATCGGATTTGCAGACAGGAGAACGCTATGATAGCGGGCAAACTAATGAAGATAGGGGACGTGGCAAAGAAGCTTGGCGTTGCCGTCTCCACGGTGCGGAAGTATGAGGCGGCCGGAGTGGTTCTGCCGGTGCGGACTATCGGCAAGCACCGGCTCTTTTCAGAAGACGACCTTTTCTGGCTCGGCTGCATACGCGACATGATCACTCATAAGGGGATGACTCTTGAAGCGATCAAGAGGATGGTGGCTATCGTACCATGCTGGGAAATGCGGAAGTGCCCGACGGTCGAACGAGCGAAATGCCCTGCCTACACCAACGATGCCACACCATGCTGGCTGCTGAACGGAACTAAGTTTGATTGCTTCACCGCTGATTGCCGTACGTGTGTGGTCTACAGGAATGTGACCCACTGCGAAAACATGAAAGTCCTTCTGACCGAATTGGTGTACTCTAAAGGATAACGCGTAAACGCTCAATCAGCCCATGTTGCACGGCCATTCCGGTCGCCACCGGCGCGAGGTGATTGCCAATCATAAGGGGGACCGACCTGAAACCTCAACCTCTTCAAGCCGATAATACCGGCACGAGTCATCCCCGTCTGCTTGGAAAGGTGGGGTGGGATGACCAACCGTGTTGCCTGATTGAGGTATTTTCTTTAGTTTTCTAAATCCAAATCAGCACGGGCTGGCTGAATTTGGAGAATAATCATCAGGCGGTCACAAGAAATAATTGAGGTTGAAATGGATTTTGACAGCAGCGTCTTTCGAGCGCGTTCGGCAAAACGTGTGCTTCGTTTTGTACTAATCTTCCTGCTCGCTTCGGTTCCGGGCAGCGTCGTTCATCCAACTCGCGCATTTTCTGTAAATGGGGGGCCGCAGTCAAATGCAGACTATAAAGCTTACCTGGATCAGAAACTGCCTGTCAGCAAGCGGGTCGACGACCTCCTGAGCCGGATGACGTTGTCGGAAAAAGTCGGTCAGATGTGTCAATACAATTCAGGCGGAAGCGATGAGGAACAACTTGCCGGGAAAGGTTTGGTCGGGTCATTTTTGAATGTGACGTCGCCTGAACTGATCGATAAACTGCAAAAGGCGGCCGTCACTGGATCCCGGCTAGGTATCCCAATCCTTTTCGGTCTGGATGTGGTTCACGGTTTCTCCACGGTTTTTCCCATTCCGCTCGCTGAGGCCAGCACATGGAATCCCGATATTGTGAAG
>JAJYJD010000038.1 GCA_021789755.1 Bacteroidota bacterium | reverse complement strand
TATTTCGAAAGGCCGTGTTTCGGTGATGAAACCATTCACCGCGGCATCTGCTTTCAGAACGGGATAGCCGGGCCTGCCGCCGCTGCAGCCGAAAGCGGAGACGATGATCGCAAGGAGAAAGATCTGCCGAATCTTCTTTTCCATAGACAACTCTCCTCTTTGTGAATCAAAGCGACGCCGCACAACTATCCCCTCCTCCTGTCTCTGAAAAGTGTGTTCCCCTTCACCAGCCACGACACGCCGAACGACATCGTCGAGATCGTTTCAAACACAAACACCGGATATAACTCTGAAACCCATGTGTTCCTGAAGAAGGCGATGTAAACGATCATGCACACGACCGAAAACAGTATGACGACGCCGCAAACGATATACACCGTGTTTCGTATCTTTTTCTCCAGGCTCGGAGCACCGCCGTGCCTGGTAAACAGGAAAATCGAATTGAACGACAGTGACACGAAAAACAATGTGGCAAATGCCAGGTGGATGTATTGCGAAATATTATCCGGTGTGAGGAATATCCCCACCCTGACAATATGTCCGGAGAACATCGAAGTGGGAAAGGCGATAATCCCCAAGGCGAACACCCCACTCATGTTTGTTATGATGTCGTCGACTATTTCGTAACCCTTGTACGAAATAAGGAACAGGGATACGCTGCAGAGAATGCCCACGAAGAAATCGTGCATATTTGTAAAGTAGTAGCTGCTGATTGAAGCCTGGATTGTGAATCCGCTTTGGATGAAACCTCCCAACACGACGATGACAGGCAACCCCAGACCGAGGACGCCGATCATACGCCGCATCGTAAGATAGGACATTATCAATTCTGTGCTTCTGGTCATCCGCTTCATGGCGACTGTCTTCCTTCCCTGTTGATCTCATGCTCATGGCACATCCGGCTTTTGACCCTTGATCCTATCGGTCGCTAATTACCCATGAATCTTGCCAGCTGATCCGGAGAGACGCATATTATTTTCCATTGATTTGTTTGCTCAGCGACTCAAGCGGCGCTGTCACGTCAAAGTAGAACACACGGTTGTCTGTCGTGTCCTCTCGCGCAGTCACATTCATCATATCATAAGATCTCCCGTTCCTGCCGGAGATAAGGCTTTGCAGGTTAACGGCGTAGCCCAGGTAGTCAAGTATCGTATATTCGTCGCTTACATTGATGACAACAAAGGCAGAATCGGCCGATCGTCCGCTCCCGGCAGATAAGACAGATCTCAAGAGTTGGGACACGTGTGTCCGGTACTTCATTTGTTCCGCAAGACTGTCCAGGTGTTTGAAGGCAAGCATCATCGCAAGGTTACCTCTAAGGCTCACCGGATTAGTCCGGAGATAGCGATGTCCTATCTCCAAAGCCTTTTCGTACTCCTGTTGCTTGATGCAATCGTAAAGAGTGTCTTCTGTCATGGACTGGCCGTAAGGGTCGTACGATGCTTGAAGAGTATAACCATGGTTAAGGAGCACCAGTTCGCTATTTGTCAGAGCAGTATCGGCATCGAGAAAGCGCTGCAGCAATCTCGGATAGAAGTACCTGCTCGAAGAATCCCTGGAGAGTGTTGTCCACTGTGCCCGATCGGGCAACGCAGCTTGCTGTCCGACTGAACGGTGAGAGAAGAATAGAAACAAAGCACAAATGACACACAGAATTCTGGACGCTTTCATGTGGACCTCCGTCAAAGATTATATGCCGGCAGATATTGATTTCGTCGGATCACGGGACAAATAGGTTCAGCATGTAATTCCTCCCTTGTTATTATTCTCACAGCCGTTCACCTGCGCGGTCTGGCCAGATGCGCCGATCGGAAGTCTGCCCAGCGAAAGCTGTGGTTGATGATCCGAGTTAAGGCTTGCCGGGTGCTCACGACCACATAAACCTTTTTCTTGTCTTCATGTATCTGATCATCATGTCGAGCCTCTTGTTTCTTGTCTCTTCCGTTTTGGCCGAATAATAGACCATCAAATAGTGCCTTCTGAGAGATTCGCTCAAGCTGTCGAACTCTCTTGCATCTCCCGTCCTCACTTTCAGGAGTTTTCTCAGTCCGTCAACATCTATCAGGTCTTCCCTATCGTCTTTCCTGTTCCACATCCAGCTACTCTTAGCTCCTTGGATTGGCTCAAGTCCGAACCTGGTAACAGCCCTCTCCTCGGGAAGCGAAGTCTCTTTTCCACGACTCATTCCCCCGATAGCGGATTGCGGCTGCCTGTCATGACTGGGTCGGCCATATTCATTTTACCCTATTTGCTCGAGTACCGCCTTGAAATCCTCAGCCAGCTCCGAATCGAAATGAAGATGCACTTTCGTTATCGGGTGTATGAAGCCGAGCGTCTTCGCGTGGAGAGCCTGCCGGGGAATGATCTTCAGAAGCCGCGTGATCTCCTGTCTGAACTTCGGCGTCGGGTCGCCGTAATTTATCCGCCGGCCGTGATATGTAGGATCGCCGAAGACAGGATGCCCGATGTGAGAGAGGTGAACGCGGATCTGGTGCGTTCGCCCGGTGTGCAGCTTCAGCCGCACAAGCGACAGGTACTTGAACTCCTTCAGCAGCTCGTATTCCGTCGCCGCGAACTTGCCTTCCTCCACGACTGCGAATTTTTTCCTGTCGCTCTTGCTTCTCCCGAGATCCGCTTCGATGAGGCCGCGCGGCATGGAGAGCTTTCCCCAAACGAGAGCCCAGTATTCGCGGTCGATCGTGTGATCGAAGAACTGCCTCGCGAGCGATGCATGCGTCACGTCGTCTTTTGCCGCCACGATGAGTCCGCTCGTATCCTTGTCGAGCCGGTGAACTATCCCAGGCCTGACGTATCCATCGTTAAGCGTCGATAGTCGGTTGCAATGAAAAAGAAGCGCGTTCGCGAGCGTCCCGGTCCAATTCCCGTGTCCGGGGTGCGTCACCATGCCCGCCGGCTTGTTGACAACAATCAGGTGTTCGTCCTCGAAGACTACGTTCAGGGGAATGTTTTCGGGAACTGCTTTGTCTGGCGGCGCCGACGTCGGTATGTTTACGGTGATAGTGTCGCCCGGGAGGATCTTGTAGCTCGACCTTACCGGCTCTCCATTGACGAGGACGCAATCGTCCTCGATGTATTTCTGGATCTTCGCCCTGCTGGAATTTTCGAGCTGTGCGGTGAGAAACTTGTCGATCCGCTCTTTCTTCTGACCCGGCGTGACAAGGAGTTCTACCCTCCTGTGCCCGGGTTCCGCCTGAAATGAGACGCGGGCTTCAGACGGTGCTGTGCGACCGGTTTGATGTTTCGCCCGTCTCGCTGTCATTCCCTGCTTCTCCTCCCCCTGCAATTACCATGGAAAGCGTCGTGTAGAGAACCTTCAATCCGCTTCCTGTCGGTTGCGATGAAGGTATGTTCAGCCTTTGACGGACGACTCGCCGGTCGGGCTCTCCGTCCCGGCTGACGCGGGCTGGTCGGACATCGCAGCTCCCTCGCCGCTCTTTGCGTCGACTGCTGCCCGGACGCCGGACTCTTCGACGGTGCGCCTGTGAAAAATGAGGAGCATGATCACGCCGACCGTCACCGAGGCGTCCGCAATATTGAACACCGGGAACCTCGAGAAGTTGTATCCGAAAAGACTGAAGTTGAAAAAATTGAAATCTATGAAATCAACCACACGTCCGTGGAATAGCGCCGTTCCGTCGAAGAGAGGCCCGTAGAAAACGCGGTCGATAAGGTTGCCTATCGCCCCGCCAAGTATGAGCGCGAGTGAGAAGCGGACCACTTTGCTCTCGTTACGCACTTTATACAGGTAGATGAATATGGCCACGCTCGCCACGATGGAAAATATCGCGAAGAACGATTTCCATCCGAAATCGATCCCGAAGGCCATGCCGGGGTTTTCTATGTACGTGAATCGCAGGAAATTCCCGATGATCTGTTTGCTTGAATAGAGAGGCATGCCGATAATCTTTATTCCCAACACGGGAATCTGCAGGCCTCTGATCAGAAGCTTCGTGAGCTGATCGGCTATTACGACGGAGAAAGTTACGTACAGGACCTTCAATTCATTGCCCTCTCTTCAGCTTGCACGCTATGCAAAGCTGGGCGTGGGGGACGGCTTCGAGCCTCGCCTTGTCGATCAGCTTGCCGCAGTCCTGGCAGAAACCATACACTCTGCGGTCGATCCTTTTTATCGCGTCATCGAGATATTCGAGAAACTTCCTCTGCCGCGCCGCGAGGAGATAGTTCTTCTCCTTCTCCATGGTGTCGGTACCCTGTTCCATGTGAAGCGAGTAAGGGGAACTCTCCTCGAAATAATCGCCGCCGGTGTTGTCGCTGAGCGACTCGTGTATGAGTTCGAGTTCTTCGATTATCTGCTTTCTCTTATCGAGAATAATTTCCCGGAAGTGTTCCAGCTCCGATTTATTGTAACCCTTTTTCAGGGAAACCGTCTTTGCGGCTGGCTTTGGCGCGACCTTCACACCCCGGCGCACCGGCTTGCTCTTCGCCGGCGCCGCCTTTTTCGCCGGTTTCGGCTTTGCTGCCCTTTTTGCTTTCACTGTCAACTTCTTGGCCATTTTCAAACTCCTTTGCTAGCCCTGCTGACTAAAATGTTAAACTTCTGTTTGTCTATTTCAACAGCCTCGGAATACCCATCGGGGTGCTTCCCGCTGTCGAGTTTCTTCGTCGTCGAGAGTTCGATCGCGAGCGTCTCCGACTTAATATAATCGGATAATTTGCTCACGGCTTCGGCGAACTCATCCGGACATTCTAGAACGATCCGGATCCTGTCCGTAACCTCAAATCCGGCATTCTTCCTGAGGTTTTGAATCCGGTTCACGAACTCACGGGCTATTCCTTCCCGCCTCAGGTCGTCGTCGAGCTCGGTATCCAGGGCCACCGTCAGCGCGCCGTCCGACTCGACGAGCCACCCCGACAACTCCTGGCTGAATATCTCGACGTCGCCGAGGACGACGTGGAATGCCTTGCTGTCCGTGCGCAGATCGAGCGTTCCGGCCTTCTCGAGCTCCCTGATCTGTTTCGAGTTCATGGACCTGATGAGCTCCGCGACCACCTTCACATCCTTGCCGAACTTCGGGCCGATCGACTTGAAATTAGGTTTGGCTCCTTTGTTGACGAACTCAGAATCGTCGTCGACATAGACCGCGGATTTTACGTTAAGTTCGTCGAGTATAACGCTCTCGACCTGCAAAATAGTTTCCCGCATGTGTTCCGAAGAAACCGGTATGATGATTCTGCGTAGAGGCTGGCGGACCCTGATGTTCGACTTCGCCCTCATCGCTCTCGCGAGGTAAACTATCCTCTCTGCAAGCCCCATTCTCTCCTCGAGCTTCGCATCGATCTCTTTCTCTCTCACTGCCGGATAATTCGCGAGATGCACCGACTCGCAGGGCTCGAGCTTTGTAACGCCGTTCAGGTTCGTGTAGAGCTCTTCTGAAAGGAACGGCGCGAACGGCGACATCAGCTTCACGACGGTGATGAGGCACTCGTAGAGTGTCTGGTATGCGGAAAGCTTATCCTTGGCCATCTCTCCTTTCCAAAATCTTCGCCTGCTCCGGCGGACATACCAGTTCGACAGCTGATCGATCGTGAAATCCGAAACCGCTCTTGCCGCCCTGGTGACATCGTATGAGTCCATCCAGACGGTGTAGTCTTTGACCAGTGAGTTCATCACCGACATTATCCAGCGGTCGATCTCCAGCCGCTCGTCGACCGGGATCCTCGGCTCAGAGTATGTGAACCCGTCTATGTTGGCGTAAAGCGTGAAGAAGGCATAAGTGTTCAGAAGCGTGCTGAAGAATTTCCTCTGTGTCTCGACAAGCCCGCTCTCGTCGAAGAGTTTCGGCTTGTGCGGCGGGCTCGACGCAATGAGATACCACCGGACGGCGTCGGCGCCGTAGTCGGCGACCACCTTGAACGGGTCGACGACGTTGCCTTTCGATTTCGACATTTTCTGCCCGTCCTTGTCGAGGATGAGCTCATGGCTGATGACAGTCCTGTAAGCCGGGCTGCCGAAAAGGAAAGTAGCGATGGCGTGCATCGAATAGAACCAGCCTCGAGTCTGGTCGATCCCTTCGGAAATGTAATCTGCCGGAAAGTGACTCTCGAACCATTCTTTGTTCTCAAAAGGATAGTGATACTGCGCGAAAGGCATCGAGCCGGAGTCGAACCACACATCTATGAGCTCCGGCGTGCGTCTCATTTCACCGCCGCATTTTCCGCATTTCACGACAACCGTATCGACGAACGGCTTATGCAGATCGAGATTCTCCGGGACGTCCTTTCCGAGCCTGCGCAGTTCTTCGACACTCCCGATCGATAGCGTGTGTCCGCATTTCTCGTTCCCGCACACCCAGATATTGAGCGGCGTGCCCCAGAATCGGTCGCGGGACAGGGCCCAGTCTTTGTTCTCTTCGAGCCAGTTCCCGAACCTTCCGGTTCCGACTTCCGGCGGTACCCAGTTGATGGTTTTGTTGAGCTCCACCATTTTTGGCGCGAACTTCGTCGTCGCTATGTACCACGACGAGCGCGCGTAGTAGAGAAGCGGAGTACCGCATCGCCAGCAGTGCGGGTAACTGTGTGTGATAGTCTCTTTCTTATAAAGAAGTCCGCGGCGCTTGAGGTTCTCTACGATCTCCGGATCCGCCTCTTTGACAAACTTGCCGGCAAAGTCGGTTACTTCCGGCGTCATGTTGCCGCTCTTGTCGACAAGCTGGAGAAAAGGAAGGTCGTATGCCCTGCCGGTCTGGTAATCGTCCTCACCGAACGCGGGAGCGATGTGTACTATTCCGGTACCGTCGTCCATCGTAACGAAGTCGCCGTGAGTCGCGTAAAAGCCCTTCTTCGTGACAGGTTTGTAATCGAACAGCCGTTCGTATTCTTTGTTGAGCAGCTCGCTCCCTTTGAATTCCGAAACTATCGCGTAATCGCCGTCAAGGATTCCCACCCTGCTTCTTGCGAGGATGAGGAACTGTCCCTTGTTCTCCACCTTCACATAGTCTTCGTTCTTATTGATCGCTATCGCAACGTTCGAGGGAAGCGTCCACGGGGTCGTCGTCCAGACGAGAAAATATGTGTTTTCCTCCCCCTTCACCTTCAGTTTGATGTAAATGGTGGTATCTTTGACATCCTGATAGCCCAGTGCGACTTCATGCGAAGACAGCGAGGTCTCGCACCTCGGGCAGTACGGCTGGCTCTTATAACCTTTATATATCAGGCCGGCATCGTAGAGCTTCTTAAGCGCCCACCATACCGATTCGATGTAATAGTTCTCGCAGGTAATGTACGCATCGTTCAGGTCGACCCAGTAACCGATGCGTTCGGTCATCACTTCCCAGTCGTCCTTGTATTCGAAGACCGACTTTTTGCAGAGGGCGTTGAATTTTTCGATGCCGTAGTCAACAATCTCGTCCTTGTGCTTTATGCCCAGTTTCTTTTCGACTTCGATCTCGACGGGAAGGCCGTGGGTATCCCAGCCCGCCTTGCGGTGCACCTGGTATCCGCGCATCGTCCTGTACCGGCAAACGAGATCTTTCAGCGTCCGTGCAAGCACGTGATGGATTCCCGGCCGGCCATTGGCGGTCGGCGGACCTTCGTAAAATGTGAAGTTCGGTTTGCCCTGACGTTCACTCACGCTCTTCCGGAAAATCTCATTCTTCTTCCAGAACTCGAGCACCCCGTGTTCCAGGTCGGAGTATTTCAGCTTATCGTTTAATTCTTTAAACTTGCTCACTCTATAAATCCATTAATCCGGTAATCCAAAAATCATCACTTCTTCGAAAAATACGAAACCGCATAAAGCAAAAGCGTCAGCAGCACGGAGAGTACGATGCTTGTGACGATCGGGAAATAAAACTGGAAATTTTTCCCCTTTATATGGATATCTCCGGGAAGCTTACCAATGAAGGGAAAGTTCAATTTCTCCGACAACATGAACAGAAGGCCGACGACGACAATTATCGCGCCGACATAAACCAACGTCTTTCCCAAACTCGGCAACCCTTCCATTCGTGTACAACTCCATCAATCCATCATTCCATTATTCCCCGACTTCGTCCGCCTTCAGCGGATTTCCGCCTTCGCAAAAGCCTTGGCGGACAGGTCGTCGGGCAGGCATTGTGCCGTCCATCATATCCTCTCGATCACTGCCTTCATCAGTTTTGTCAGCTTCGGCTGAGCTCCGTTCGCGACGCGGATTATTTCCTGAACGTCGGCCGGGACGAGCGAATCAGGAAAGCATTCGTCCGTGATCACTGAGAAACCGCACACTTTCATACCCATATGTACCGCGACAATATCTTCCGGAACGGTCGACATACCGACGGCGTCCGCGCCTATCATCCGGAGGAACCTGTACTCCGCGCGCGTCTCGAGGCTCGGTCCTGTCATAGCCGCGAACACTCCGCGCTCGACTCTTATGCCGTTGTCAAGAGCCGCCTGCATCGACAGGCCGATAAGTTCCTTTGAATACGGCTCGCTCATGTCAGGAAACCTCGGGCCGATGCTGTCGTCGTTCGGACCGATCAGCGGGTTTCCGCCTAAAAGGTTTATATGATCGACGATGACCATTATGTCGCCCCTGCGGAAGTTCGGGTTGAGGCCGCCCGCCGCGTTCGAGACGATCAACGTCTTCGCTCCAAGGAATTTCATCACTCTCACCGGAAGCGTTATCTGCTCCATCGAATATCCCTCGTAGAAATGGAATCGTCCCTGCATCGCGACGACTTCCTTGCCGCCGAGGTTACCGAAAATAAGTTTGCCGTGATGCGATTCGACCGTTGAGAGCGGGAAATGCGGAATATCTCCGTAATCGATGACAGTCTTGTTTGTAATGTCGTCTGCAAGCGCGCCGAGACCCGTCCCGAGAATTATCCCGAGCGTCGGCTTTGATTTAACCTTCGTCCGGATGAAATTTACGGAATCCTCAATTTCCCTTTTCAGATCACTCATTTTTCGTCGGTTCTCGATTTCCCTAGTGATTCAACGATCGATTTCATATCGAGCACCTCTGTCGCCGGCTCCTGTTTCAGGAGTTCGTTCTCGAGCGAACCAAGCATATCGAGTTGTGCGGTGAGTATCGTGCGAATGGTCTTTACAATAGTCTCTCTGAGATTCTTGACTTCGACCAGCTTAGCCCTGGCCTTCTCCGTTTCCTGGCGTGCCTCGCTGAGGATCTGGTCGGCTGTCATTTGAGCTTCGCGCTTGACAATCTCAGCAGTTTTCCTGAGCGACTCCGTGGATTCGGTCGCGGCCTTCTCAGCCTGGCTTACAAGCGATCGGAGGGAATCCTCGAGCTTCTTGTAATTCTGAAGCTCCTCCATTATCGCCGCTTTCTGGGCGCGGAGCTCGACGTTTTCCCTTAACAACTCCTCAAAATCGGCAGCGGCGGTCGCCAGGAACGCGTCCACCTCTTCAGGGTCAAATCCGCGGACTTTCCTTGCGAATTCCTGTTTGCGAATTTGGAGCGGAGTAAGTCTCATCTGCGCGACTTTTTTGTTTTCAAGTTGAAAATATAACCCTTGCAGGGAGCAAAATCAAAGGATCTGCGAGAGAGGTATTGGGCTGCCTTGGACGGACAGAGGTCAGCTTGAAAGCCAGGCAGTTGAATTTAGCGTTCAACACCTGGACGCGGAATAGACGGGAAAAGGCACTGATTCTCGCGGATTGCTTATCAATAACACCCCGATCCGCAGTAAACTTGTTTTGTTCCGTGTCATCCGTGTCCAGTTTTTCCTGTTCAGAATAGCCCACTGCCGGGAATGAGTACCCCACCGGTATCCATTCCTCTCAGAACAATCAGGAGTCCGGACCCGCAATCGAGTGATAAATGAGACGGCACGGGCTCTCTCCCGCCCGTGCCGCATGATCCGGTATCGTCTTTCCTCTACTTCACCAGGACGAACTTTTTTACGGAGACGAAATTTCCTGCCGACATACGATACAAATAAACACCGCTGGAGAATTTCGTCCCATCGAAAGTCACGCCATACTTTCCGGGAGTTCTCATTTCATTGACAAGAGTTGCAACCCTTTCGCCCAGAATGTTGTACACCTCGATCTTGACGTTAGTCGATCTCGGAACATCGTACGTTATAGTCGTGGTCGGGTTGAAAGGATTCGGATAATTCTGATTGAGAGAGAACCCGAGCGGCACCGTTCCCCGGTACTCTTTTACTCCGGTAGTTGTCACGTTCACCACTATCCCGGTATTGCCCGGATGAGCCGTTACGCTGCTGACGGTGTAGCCCATATTAGAATTGATCGGAAGATTGATCGGGAAAATCTGGTATGCCGATATCCTGTCGCTTACGGGCAGGGTAAAGTTGCCCGTTGAAGCATTGCACAGTTCGAAGGACTGAGCAGAATCCTGGTTTATTGCAACGATATATACCGGGAAGCCCGGCGCCGCTCCGTCTATCTTTAGCGTCCCTTGAATCTGGGAATTGGCGTTATACATCACCAGATTCTTAAAAATACTGTCGCCCACACCAATAGAAGTAATGAAAGCAACGCCGTCAAGTTGAGTGGTCGTCGTGTCGCTGCTTCTGCGAGATGCGTCGAGCTGCCACTGCCGGCCGGATACGATGTCCTGGCTCAACAAACCTATCTTGAAAATCCCACTCGTGTCCGTGTTGCCGGCGTAACGGACGTTCTGATTCGCATTGGCCACGTTCAACTCGACATACATATTGACGAGCGGATCGCCGTTCTCATCCTTCACGCTGCCGTCCACCTGAGCAGCAATGCCGGTGATCGAGAAGTTGATCCCCGTGACGTTTTGGTTTTTCAATATAGTGAACGACGTATCGCCCGGCGAGACTACGTCCGGCGCGTACGGATTGTTGACGACATTTGCTCTCCAGGGATTGCCGGCAGTGTCGGCGGTCATGGCAATCGAGTAATTGCCGTTTGCATCGGTGACGCCGTCCCAGAAATTCGGCTGGTAGCGGTTGTTGCGATGTATCTCGACAAAAATATTTGCAGCGCTCTTGCCAGACGGCACAGTGACTTTCCCTGAAATTGTCTGCGCTGGTGAAGCCAGCGGGCTGACAGTACCAGCGACCATCGCGCTGACGCCGCCCTGCGTGAATTTCATTACATATTTGCCCGGGGCCAGGCCGGCGGGGATCTTCACAAATACCGCCCCGTTAACCAGCCCATCCATATCCGGCGGCCCGTTGTTTCCAACCGTGTCACCGTCGGTCTGGCTGAAACTCTGCCACAGGACATCCGTCGTCGGATCGATCGTTCCATTTCCATTTACATCGTACCAGATCTGGATGACCGCGGTAGCTCCCAATGGAACATTATACGACCACGTGATGGTATCGCCCGATGCCATCGTGAAACTGGTAGCCGAGCCATTAACCTTAACATTTGAAATTTGTGCTGACGAACTCGCTGCGAGAAACGAGTAGCAAATTACAGTAAGTAGTAGTAAGTTGTGCTTCATATACATCTCCGCATTTATCCATTAAAGTTAGCCTTCCTGCGGAACGCATCAAATGTCATTGGAGCCGGGAGTGATTATGAGCACGGTGCTTCCGGCTGCTTTCATTTCACATCCAGCATCATCCACTTTCCGGTGATCGCACCCTGGAGCATGTCCTGGACCAGCAAGTCCCAGCCGACGAAGCCTGTGAAAATTTGGCCCGGCGATTCCTCCGCGGTCGGCGCGAGCGGGGCACCGGTGTCGGCATCATAACATTCATGCATTGAACCGCACTTAGCAATGTCGCTAAGTACCATTTTGGCGAGAGTCGCGGCAAGCCATATGGGAGCTCTGTCGAATCCGTAATTCCGCAGAGCGATGATATCCATGTAGTTTGCGTTTATCCATATCGGACCCTGCCAGTTCGAGTAAGGAATAATCATGATCCTGTTATTGTAATCTGGATCCTGTTTCGAAAGACAACGGAACCCGTACTTCGCCAGCATGTAATTTCCGTTCAGGAGATATTTATTTATCATGGCCCTTCCCTCGGTCTCCGGAAGAATCTTCTCTATGAGCGGGACAAAGTTTGAATAACTGACTCGCTTCACCGCCTGTCCGTCGTCCCGTCTGACATTGAAGAACGACTCATCCTTCGGGAACCAGAGATGCTTGAGCATCGCGTTCCTAAGATTCTCCGCCTTCCCGCCGAAGTAAGCTGCGTCGGAACTGTGGCCGAGCGCTTTCGCTATTCCCGACATGGCCTCGTACTCACGAAGCTGGAAGGTGTTTATATCGCAGCCCATCACCTGGTCGCGGTCGCTGTCTGCATTACCGACAGCAGGGTTGTTGTCCGCTCCTGACTGTACTCCGATATCCCAGTAGAACAACCCATACTTCGGATCGTACTCAGTAGCCTCGCGGTATGCGATTACTTTCTTCAGTCTGTCATAAAAAGGATTGAGCCAGCTGAAGTCGCCGATACGCTTCGATACAAGATAAGCTCCCTGGGAGAGGAACGGCTTCATGGCAAATTTCCCGAATATCGGACGCGGACCTTTCGTCGTGATGCAGCCGGAAACATAGCCGTTCGAGTCGATGGAATTTGCGAAATTGAGCACCCACCATCTCAAGTACTTTGCGTCCTTTTTTTTCTGATTCATTAAATGATTGCCGATGAAGAAGCCGTCCCAATCCCACATTTGCTTGTAAAATCCGGCCGGGATGAGATAATCGTGTTTCAGATATCCTTCAGCCGGCATGATGACTTGCGGTTGAAGGCGCGTATAGGCTGTGTCGATCCGGTGAAGCAGGCTCTCCAGCTCGGCTTCTGACGGCACTTTCATATTTTCCTGGGCCGACCCAATCGAGGCGAAGACGAGAAGGAGAATGAAAATAAGCGGCAGGAATTCATGACGCCTGGGGGTGAGGAAGTTCATTTGTACCTCTCAATTCATAAATCGTATGGCGGACCTTGCGAAGGTCGCAGCGCTACTGATGATCAGCTGATAGTCCTGAAGGCGATGTCGATCTCCCGATAAGCCGCACTTTTCAATCCACATACGGCGATTTTCATGGGTTAGGTCGTCACCACGGTTGATAATTCTCTTTAACGAACATGGACAAAGTTAAGACGAACCTGCCGAGAATTTTCGTGCGGAAATCATTTTCGAAAGCTGTCTCAGAATATCTCCATCTGAGCCCCTGATGGCCTGTGGAACATTTCCGTCGACAATGCTGCTTCTTGTTCATTAAGATGATATTTCCTGCAGCCTGCGCGAAAGAGCTGGTGGATTGCCTTCGCGGTCTCGCCGCTTCCTCTCATCCTTTCCCCGAACTCGTAACTCGTCAGCTTCCCCTGACGAACCTGCTTCAGCCTGCTCACTATCCTGTTCTCCCGGTCGGGGTATTCTCTCCTGAGCCAGTCAACAAACAAATCTTTCACGGCATACGGAAGTCGCATCATCTGCATGCTAGCGGTCTTTGCTCCTCTTGAAGACGCTTCTCCTAGAATTGATGGAATCTCTTCGTCGGTCAAACCGGGAATCACCGGTGCGACGAGGACACCGACTGGAATTGAACTCTTCGAAAGAATCTCTATCGCCTCCAGTTTCTTCGCGGGCGAAGAAGTCCTCGGTTCCATCCTCCGCGTGAGATTTTGGTCAAGGCTGGTCATTGAGAGGAATACGCTGACAAGATTGAGTTTCGCCATCTCGGCCAATATGTCGATGTCACGTGTGATCAGGAAATTCTTTGTCACGATCCCGACCGGATTCCTGAACTCTAGAAAGACCTCGAGGCACCGGCGGGTCAACTCCAGTTGTCTTTCAACCGGCTGGTAACAATCGGTGTTACCTGAAAGTGAGACCACCTGCGGCTGCCAGTTCTTCTTCATGAAATTGTCGCGAAGCAGTGCAGGCGCATCCTGTTTTACCATTATCTTCGACTCAAAATCGAGCCCCGAAGAAAACCCGAGGTATTCGTGAGATGGCCTTGCATAACAATATATGCAGCCGTGCTCGCACCCCCGGTATGGATTCAGGCTGTAAGTAAATGGAATGTCCGGACTTTCGTTTTTCGCAAGGATGGTCTTCGAGGTGTCGACGAAGAATCTCGTCTCGATTTTTCTCCGGTCGCGATCCTCGTCCGGAAAGAAACGGCTGTCATCCTCCGAAGGGACGAGAGTCACTTCCTCGAACCTGTTCTGCGGATTGTACCCCGAGCTTCTGCCGCTGACTTTCTGGACCGCCAATCCTCCTCCTCGTTGGACACAAGACTAACGCCGTCTGCTGAACGGAAGTTCCGCAGGGCGTTGAAGACCGTCAGTGCTCGGACATTCAGTAACTCGTGCCGAGATACTGCTGCCAGTTGTCGTCGTGGATTTCACTCCTGGCGGTCGAATTAACGAGCGAGTAGTCTCCGAACCCCGTCCTGTCCACGAAATCGAAGCTTACTCCGCCCTGTATGGAGTTGTAGTACCAGATTTCGTAAGGCTTGGAGTTTCCCTCGTTCGGGTGCCTGTCGATCTGGTCCGGCTTCCCGTACACTATGTATACTCTTCCCCTGTCCGTGCGCCAGCCGGGGGTCCGCCCTACTCTGTACTGGTCATTTGCGTATGCCACACGCTGCAGATAATCCGTCCGGTACGGATTCGTGCTTAGAACGGGATGGGGATTTCTTTTCTGCCAGAAATCGTAAAGAAACTGGCGCTTCGCGGGAAGGCTCTGGAGCTGGTCGAATTGCTCAATCTCCTTTGATGTCGCAATGTATCTCGCTTCGGTAAATTCCCTGGTGATCTCTTCATCGTCCATGGTCGCAAAAACACTCGATAGTACGGACCTGCCCGCGAGGCTGGAACTCGAAGTCTCCGGTGCACCGAGGCCGGGATTGTAGACGAAGAACCTTCTTGATGAACTTGAATAAACGTCGGCCGCCGAGTCCACAACCGTAAACAGGAATGTGTAAACCCCTGTCTTCAGGTCGGAACCGTTTATGGTTCCCACTTCGACGCTCGTGTCCCCGAATTTCTTCTTTGTGGTTTCGCGGCTCTTTCGAAGCTGACCGAAACTGTCGCGCACCTGGTACTCCACTGTGAAAACGCTGTCTCCAGTCGAGTCCGGAATGTTGTAGACTTCGGTGTAGTAATAAATTATCGGCAGGCCAGCACCGTAGACTCCACTCGGATTTGGAACCACGTCATATGTATTTTTATAGAATATCCCGTGCTCGCCCGGACCGCCCTGACTGATCTGGGAACAGAGTTCGACGTCGCTCGTCTCGAGCTTGCGAAACGAGTACTTCGGTATCATGACATGATTCTCGACGGTGTCTATCCTTGCGGCGTCGTTGTTGTCCGCTGCCGCGGCGTACATCAGGTAATTGCCCGGTGGAACCGTCAGGCCTACCTGTCCGACCAGGGTATTCTTCAGATTTTCCGAGGAAGTGTCGCGCACCTCGACCGGTACTGCCCACGATTTATAGTAAGCAACGCTGTCTGCGGAAGCCGGCCGAAGTCTGATATGAAACAGCAGCGTATCCGAATACACCGAGTCTGCCTCCGTCAATTTCAATCCCCTCATGTCAAAGCTGTAGTAAAATTCCAGATAAGTCTTGGCGGAATCATAACGGAAAGTCGCAAAATCGAAGTCGACGCCGAGCCTCTGCGCTCTAGCCCCTGTCGAAGAAAAGGCGACGACAAGGAGAGCGAGGGCAAGAGAGAATCTGATCGTTCGGGGATTTTTCATCGTTTAAATATATAATCTTTATATAGTTGTGGAAAGGTGGATTATTCGCCCGGCAAATCGATGCAAGAATTGCTCATGCCGTTCTGGGCAGGAATTATTCCGTGTCTCTGCGTTTAGTGCAACAGCCGAACCTCTCTGGAAGGCCGGGACTTCCTACCGGCCATAAGGGCGATCGAATCCTAAGCGACTCCGCTTTTCTTGATCACATCTTTGGCGATCACGAGCCTTTGAATTTCATTCGTTCCTTCGAAGATCCGGTTTATTCGCGAGTCACGGTAGAATCTTTCTATCGGCATTTCGCGGGAGTAACCCATTCCGCCATGTATCTGGACTGCGCAATCGGCAACGAAGTCGAGCCCTTCAGAGCAGGCGAGTTTAACCATGGCCGATTGCCGGGAGATTGTTTTCCCCGCCTGGTAGGCGGCGGCGGTACGGTACACGATGGATTCCATACAGTAGATTCGTGTCGCCATGTCGGCGAGCATCCACTGGATCGCCTCGAAATTGGCTATTGCTGAGTCGAACTGTTTTCGTTCCTTGGCGTATTTTGTAGAGAGTTCCAGCAGTTCCTTCGCAGCGCCGACGCACGCCGCCCCGAGCCCGAGCCTTCCCGCGTCGAGGGTCTTCATGGCGACGATGAAACCGCGGCCGTCCTGCCCGATCATGTTCTCGGCGGGGACGCGGACATTCTCGAGAGTTATAGGTGCGGTCGCGCTTCCGCGTATCCCCATCTTTTTCTCAGGAGGCCCGGCTTGAAACCCTTTTGATTTTGTTTCGACGGCAAACCCAGTAATGCCGCGTTCTGTGCGGGCAAATACCGACACGACGTCGGCTATCGAGCCGTTTGTGATCCACATCTTCTCACCGTTAAGCACCCAGTCGGCTCCGTCGCGGGCGGCTCGGGTTCTGAGGTTGAACGAATCGGAACCTGCGAGGACTTCCGTCAGCGCAAACGCGCCGATCATTTTTCCTTCGGCAAGCGGGACAAGATATTTCTTCTTCAACTCTTCGCTTCCGCCGATGTAGATCGCGTTGGCGCCGATCGACTGGTGCGCTCCTATAAATGTAGCGGTTGAAAGGCACCCCCGACCGATCTCTTCCTGCATGAGGCAATACCCTACCTCGCCGAACCCGCTCCCGCCATATTCCGAGGGGAATGCGACTCCCAGGAAACCCAGTTCACGCAGTTTGTTGATGATATCGGCCGGGATAGCTTCCTGCCGGTCGATCTCGCTTGCACGCGGCTTCAACTCCGTGTTTACAAAGTCGCGCACGGTTTCTTGCAGCATCTTTTGTTCTTCGGTGAATTCGAAGTCAAGCATACCCACTCCTTTTCGGTAAAATGCTCTTATAGCCCCATAAGAGCAACGGTTCTTAAGAATGTTGAATGATTACGACCCGTGTTTCTGACCCACATAACTTACTATGTCTTCACCGCCATCTGCGCCAATGACACCGCCGGAGATCCAGTAGGCATTCTCATCACACAGAAGTGCGATCGACCTTGCAACGTCTTCGGGCGTGGTCAGCCGTCCGCCCGGGTTCTTCGCCTGGGCGACATGCAGCATCTCCTGGTTGCCGGGTATCTTTCTCAACGCAGGTGTATCGGTCACGCCCGCCATTATTGCGTTCGCCGTAATACCCATCGGTCCCAGCTCGACCGCAAGCTGGCGGATGTGAGATTCGAGCGCAGCCTTTGCCGCCGAGACGGCACCGTAGAAGGGAATCGCGGTATGCCCGCCCGAACTCGTCATCGCAAATATCCTTCCCCCCTTCTTCATCAGGTTCCTGGACATCAATCCCTGAGTCCAGTATACAAGGCTGTGTGCCATTACGTCGAGAGTCATCTCCATCTGCGCTTTGCTGACACATTCTTCCTGAGTCTTGCCGACAAACTTTTTCAACGTCCCGAACGCAAGCGAGTGCAACAGCACACGCACCGTCGAACCCGTTTCTTTTGAAAACTGTTCGCCGATCTCGTCAAGCACCTCGTCCTGCTTTATCGGGTCCGCGGCGTTGATATTGAAAAACACAGCCTGGCTCCCCTGATGCTTTATATCTTTGATGATCTGCTGAACAGCAGGCATCGTCCCTGCCCTGTCCAGGTGGACGCCGAATATACTCATGCCTGTCTTCGCCAGCTCCACGGCGGTTGCACCTCCGAAGCCGCTCGACGCACCGAGGATAAGCGCCCAGTCGGATGATTTGAATTTC
>JAJYJD010000324.1 GCA_021789755.1 Bacteroidota bacterium | reverse complement strand
AACGAGATTATCGAGGAATAGCGTTTGGGCAAATTCACCGTTTCACTGGCTCAGATAAAACCGCGGCTCGGCGACCTGAAATGGAATCTTGAGCATCATCTTGAGACAGCGGAACGGGCGCAAAAGCAAGGCGCCGGAATCATCCTTTTTCCGGAGTTGAGCCTGACCGGCTACTCGGTCCGGGATTTGAACGCGGAATTGGCACTCCGTCCTGACGACAGGTTTTTTGAGCCTCTCAAGTCCATGAGCAGGAAGATCTCCATTGCCGTCGGGAGTATTATTCTGGACGATACGGGGGCGATCCGGAACGCGCTGGTTTATTTTGAAGACGGCGCCCTGAAACATCTTCATTTTAAAGTATACCTGCCGACCTACGGTATCTTCGAGGAACAGCGCTACTTCCTGCCCGGGAAAAAGGTGGAGGCATTCGACACGAAGTTCGGGAAGTTGGGACTTCTGATTTGCGAGGACCTCTGGCACATCTCTCTTCCGTATATCCTCGCTCTTCAGGGAGCGAGATTGATACTCGGTGCTGCATCGAGTCCGACCCGTCTGTCCGGCGCCGCAGAAGCGCATCCCGGCTTTGCAATTAACAATGAACAACACAGGAGTTTTGCCAGGCTTCTGAGTGTGTACCTTGCCTTCGTAAATAGGGTTGGATTTGAGGACGGGGTAAATTTTTGGGGCGGATCTGAGATCATCTCCCCGCACGGCGAGAATATTGCGACTGCAAAACTCTTCGAGCCGGAATTACTAAGTGGGGATGTAGACCTGGCCGAGGTCGACAGGTCGAGACTTTTCGCGAGACATTTCCTCGATGAGAACCCGGAACTCGTGGTCAATCATCTGAGGAAACTCGGTTTCTAACGTCGGGTCGAATTCACGTTTCTCAATCTTAAGTGATACCCGCAATCGTCTTAATCACAGATGCTTATGGCGTTTCTGCTGCCTTGCAAGTCCCTGATCGCCTTGATAAATTGTCCCACCTAAGGAGGATATGGAATTATGAAAAATACTATGAAGACGGTCTTCCTGATGACATTGATGATGGTGTTGTTTCTTTTTATCGGTGAGATGATCGGTGGAAAGACCGGGCTCACATATGCGTTTATTTTCAGCCTTGCCATGAATTTCTTCGCGTACTGGTTTTCCGACAAGATGGTGTTGGCGAGTTATCATGCCAGACAAGTCAACGAGGCGGAGGCACCCAAGCTTTACTCGATTGTTCATCGGCTCTCGACACGCGCAAACATCCCGATGCCGAAATTATACATGATCCCGACAGATACACCGAATGCGTTCGCGACCGGGCGGAATCCGCAGCATGCCGCGGTAGCGGTTACCGACGGGATAATGAGAATGCTGAACGACGAAGAGCTCGAAGCGGTGATCGGTCACGAGTTATCCCACGTCATTCACCGGGATATTCTAACCTCGACAATCGTGGCTACCTTTGCAGGCGCCATAGCTTATCTGGCGCAGATGCTCAGCTGGTCATTGTTCTTTTTCGGAGGAAGAGGCAGGGATGACGACAGCTCATCGCTTATCGGAGAGTTGTTCGTGATAATAGTTGCGCCCATCGCGGCGATGATGATCCAGATGGCAGTTTCCCGCTCGCGCGAGTATAAGGCAGACGAAGGCGGCGCAAAGCTTTCGATGAAGCCTCTTTCGCTCGCAAGCGCGTTGAGCAAGCTCGAGGCAGGCGCCCAGCAGATGCCGATGCAGGCCCAGCCTTCGACGGCTCATCTCTTCATTGTCAACCCGCTGAGCACCCAAAGGTTTGCGAGGCTCTTCAGCACGCATCCTCCCACAGAGGAGCGGATTGCCAGGCTTGAAGCGCTGGCCACGGGAAAAAATCTCTACTAAAACACAGGAGAATTATGGACACGGGCACGTACAAGGAACCGGCTCCGATTCTGGATAGGGAGAACCCCTTCGAATCGATGATGGAGCGGTTTGATGTGGCAGCAGAACTTTTGGAACTGGAAAGAGGAGTATACGAATATCTTAAGACGCCTGTAAAACAGGTTACCGTGTCCATCCCGATTCAGATGGACAGCGGCGAGATCGAAGTGTTTGAAGGGTACCGCATTATTCACAACGACGCTCTCGGGCCGTCTAAAGGCGGCATACGCTACGCCCCCGACATCACGGTCGATGAGATCAAGGCCCTCGCCGCATGGATGACATGGAAGTGTGCCATCGCAAATATTCCTTTCGGCGGAGCGAAAGGTGGAGTGAAGTGTGATCCTTCGAAGCTTACGCCCGTGGAGCTCGAGAAAATTACACGCAGGTTCACCGCCAACATGCTCGATGTCTTCGGCCCTGACAAGGATATCCCCGCACCTGACATGAACACTAACGAGCAGATTATGGCCTGGATAATGGATACGTACAGTATGCACACCCGCAAGACGGAGACTGCCGTCGTGACCGGTAAGCCGCTCATCATCGGAGGGTCTCTCGGCAGGCGGGAGGCGACCGGGCGTGGTGTTATGGTCGCGACTTTCGCGGCCATGGCGAAGAAAGGCCTGAACCCGAAGCAGACGACATGCGCCGTCCAGGGCTTCGGGAATGTCGGTTCTGTGTCGGCGAAATTGCTGAGCGAACAGGGGCTCAAAGTCCTGGCAGTCAGCGATGTAACCGGAGGCTACTACAACAAGAAAGGCATCAATGTCGATCAGGCGATAGAGTGGGTTCAAAAACACCGGACTCTCGAAGGGAGCGGGATCGGCGATTCGATCTCGAACGAGGACCTCCTTGAACTCGAAGTCGATGTTCTCGTCCCCGCAGCGAAGGAGGACCAGATTACTGCGAATAACGCCGGCAGGATAAGAGCGAAGATAATCGTCGAAGGTGCAAACGGGCCGACGGCTTCCAAAGCCGATCCGATTCTCGACAGCAAGGGAATTCTTGTAGTCCCTGATATCCTCGCGAATTCCGGCGGCGTGACCGTCAGTTATTTCGAATGGGTTCAGGACAGACAGGGATATTTCTGGACGCTCGAGAGGGTAAACCATCGGCTGGAAAGGATGATGCTCGACGCATTCAACAATGTGTTCCACACCGGTGAAAAATATAAGGTGTCAATGCGCCTGGGCGCGTACATACTGGCGATCGACAAGGTGGCAAAAACTCTCAAAGTCCGCGGAATATATGCCTGATGAGATATCAGCCGTTGTTTGGGACGTATGTATTGGCACTCCTGTTTATGGCAAACAACGGCCCGCAGAGAGAACGATCGACAAACTACGAGATTCTGAACGCACAGGTCGACACGGTGGCGCTGGCAATCACGAGTGCACTCGCCCGCGACAGCTCGCGGACCGTCGATCTGAAAGCCGGCTCCCATGAGGTAGACGCCTTCGTGCGTCAAAGGATCCTGGAGAATCTTTTGAGGGATAGGTTCCGTGTTATGAGCGATTCATCCGCGTCTCCCACGGTTAGGATTTTTGTTCCATTGGTTGAAGTATCGTATTCCGCTCCTGTGTCCTCGCACATTTTCGGCTCTTCGGAAGTCGTCAGGACTGTACGGTCGGATTATAACGTCGAGATATCGGACGGTGACCGCGTAAATTATGCGAGATCATTTTCGTTGGCTT
>JAJYJD010000323.1 GCA_021789755.1 Bacteroidota bacterium | reverse complement strand
GACCGCATAAACCCTGTACTTTTCGCCGAAAAATTTGGACAACGTGTACCAGTTGTCGCTCGACCCGAACAGCCCATGTAAAATCACCAGCGGATGGCCGTGGCCAGTGGAATGGTAGTAGAGTCTCATGTCGACTTTGATAGGTTAACAGGCGAAACAGTCAAAAGGTAAATATGCTGAATAGTTAAAAGGCGGACAGGCAAAACGGAGCAACGCATCCCTACTTCTTATTTCTCATTTCTTGTTTCTTACTGCGCACGTCTTCACCTCTTCGCCTCTTTACCTCTTCACATTCTCACTTCCTTCGGAAGCATCGGCATATCCACGCCCTTCGCCCTCGCGACTTTTATAGCCTCTTCGTAACCGGCATCCGCGTGGCGAACGACACCCAGGCCGGGATCGGAAGTAAGCACTCTTTTCAACTTTCTCGCGGCTGATTCGGTCCCGTCTGCGACGACGACCATACCGGCATGGATGGCAAGTCCGATCCCTACTCCGCCGCCGTGATGGACAGAGACCCAGCTTGCGCCGCCGACCGCATTGAGCAGAGCGTTCAAGATCGGCCAATCGGCGATGGCGTCTGATCCATCTTTCATCTTCTCGGTTTCGCGGTTGGGAGACGCAACGCTGCCGGCGTCAAGATGGTCTCTCCCGATGACGATCGGTGCCTTCACCTTCCCGGTTTTTACGAGATCGTTGAAGATCAGGCCCATCTTATCGCGCTCCTTATAACCCAGCCAGCAAATTCTCGAAGGAAGACCCTGGAAATGGACATACTTCCTCGCCTTCTCGATCCAGTTCACGAGCGGCTTGTTCTCAGGAAACGCTTTGACCACAGCCTCATCGGTCGCGTAGATATCCTCCGGCTCACCGCTGAGTGCTGCCCAACGGAAAGGTCCTTTGCCTTCGCAGAAGAGAGGACGGATGAATTCGGGCACGAAACCGGGAATATCGAAAGCATTCTTGACTCCATGGGCCTGAGCCTCGCCGCGGATGTTATTTCCGTAGTCGAAAGTCACCGCGCCCTGGCGCTTAAGATCCAGCATCGCGCGGAGGTGGAGCACGATCGACTCCTGTGCCATCCCGATGTATCTGGATGGGTTCTTCTTCCTCATCTCAAGTGCCGCCTCGTACGTGACTCCGGCGGGCACGTAACCGTTCAGAGTATCGTGCGCGCTCGTCTGGTCGGTGAGCAGATCGGGTACAATTCTCCGTCTCGCTAACTGGGGAAGGACGTCGGCCGCATTTCCGAGAAGCCCGACTGAGAGCGGCTGCTTTTGTTTTTTCGCCGCCAGGACGAGAGAAAGTGCTTCATCCAGGTTTTCACTCATCCTGTCGAGATATCCGGTTTTCAGCCGGCGCTCGATTCTGGCTTTGTCGACTTCGACTGCCAGGAATGCGGCACCGTTCATGGTCGCAGCAAGCGGCTGCGCGCCTCCCATCCCGCCGAGTCCGCTTGTAAGGACGAACCTGCCGGCGAGCGTCCCGCCGAAATATCTTCTCGCGGCTTCCGCGAATGTTTCGTACGTGCCCTGGAGAATTCCCTGTGTACCGATATAGATCCAGCTCCCAGCCGTCATCTGGCCGAACATCGTAAGTCCCAGCGCTTCGAGCCTGCGGAATTCGTCCCAGTTTGCCCAGGCTGGCACGAGCATCGCGTTCGAAATCAGGACGCGCGGCGCTTCTTCGTACGTCTTGAATACAGCCACCGGTTTCCCCGACTGGACGAGGAGCGTCTCATCGTTTTCGAGCCGCTTCAATGTCGCCACGATCGCGTCGAATGACTCCCAATTCCTTGCGGCCTTGCCGCTTCCCCCGTAAACAATCAGCTCGTCAGGCTTCTCGGCGACATCAGGATCCAGATTGTTCATCAGCATCCGCAGCGCCGCTTCCTGCTGCCAGCCCTTCGTGTTGAGTTGTGTCCCCCTGGGCGCCCTTATGACGCGTGAGGATTTCATCGTCCACTGTTTTCCTTCGTTAGACATGTTTCGTCTCCGATTGTCCCGGCGACCTTTCGTGACTTGAATACCGGTCGGGTGATTCGTCACAAGCTGCCGAGCATTTGATTAAGAAACAGACAGTGCCACGTTCAGTTATTCCCGGCGGCAAGGTCTAGCCTTTCAGCGGTTTATCATCGTACGGCGCCTCGCCGCTTACGTCATATTTCTCGCGGATCGCCTTGAATCCCGGTTTTATGATACCGTAGATGTACTTAATGCGCTCGCCATAAGGGATGAAGGCGCTCTTCATCGCATTTATCGTAAGCTTCTCCATCTCACCGAAGCTTAAATGAAAGACCTTTTCGGCGATTTCGAATTCCTTCGAAAGCGTCGTTGCGCTCATTAACCGGTTGTCCGTGTTGAGCGTGACTCTGAACTTCTCGTTGTAATAAGTCCTGAACGGGTGTTCCTCAATACTCTTCGCGGCACCGGTGTGTACATTCGAGCTGAGGCATATCTCGAGCGGGATGCGCTTGTCGAGAACATACTGTGCCAACGTTCCGAGCTTCACGACCTTTCCGTCCACCATCACAATGTCTTCGATGAGCCGGGTCGCATGACCAATCCTGTGCGCGCCGCACCATTGAATTGCCTGCCAGATAGATTCCTTGCCGAAACCCTCACCGGCGTGTATGGTTATGTTGAAATTTTGTCTTTGAATATAGTGGAACGCGTCTACATGTTTCTTCGGAGGATATCCTCCTTCTTCACCTGCGAGATCGAATCCGACAACACCGCGGTCGCGGAAGTCGACCGCAAGTTGAGCCATCTCTTCGCTCAAGTTCATGTTCCTCATTGCAGAGATGATGACACCGTATCCGACGCCAAATTCTTTCTTTCCCCGCTCCAGCCCGCGAAGAACAGCGTTGACTACATCCTCCCAGTGGAGGCCCTTGTCAGTGTGGAAAACCGGGGCAAACCGGGTCTCCACATAAACGACGCCGTCTTTCTTCATATCCTCAAGCATCTCATATGCCACGCGCTCGAGCGCCTCCGGCGTTTGCATGACGCCGCACGTATGTACAAATCCTTCGAGGTAAAGCGGAAGGCTTCCCCTGTTCGCGCCCCGGTGAAACCATTCCGCAAGCTCTCCGGCATCCTGCGTCGGGAGATTGGTATACTTCTGCTCCTTTGCGAGCTCTATCACCGTCTCAGGGCGCAAGCCGCCGTCGAGATGGTCGTGTAATTGTACTTTGGGCATTTCATGAATTGCTTTTACAGGTATCGACATTCAGTTCTCCGATTTTGATCGCAAGCTCAAAGGAGATCAATTTCCCCTTTGTTCTCTTCCGATTTCTTTAAATTGTTCACAATATAATTCCGGACGTTGAATAATTCCCTTTCGTGGTCAATCATCCAGTCAAAATAAGGAGTCTGGGATCCAGAGCGAATAGATGTCATCTCGGATTCAGCTTTGCCAATTCCTCCTTCGATGGCGCGCCGTTCACGACCGTCAGTACCATCACAGTGTCTCCGCCTTTCGCCGCGGAAGAATATGCCTTCTTCAGTGAATCGAAAACCTTATCTATCTCGCCGCTGCCGACCGTCGAAGTCTCATGAACATCGACCCGCATATCGTCCTTCCTGAGATTCATAATGAAATT
>JAJYJD010000322.1 GCA_021789755.1 Bacteroidota bacterium | reverse complement strand
AGAGTTCACCCGGGCTCCCCGGTGTCACGAGAAATCCGTTCACGCCGTCGACGACAATCTCATCCGGGCCGCCGAGGCGCGATGCTACCACGGGCTTGTTCATTAGTCCTGCCTCGATGAGCGGTCGCGCGTAATGTGGAGTGGTCGACGGAAAGACCAAAACATCCAGTATCTTCACGATGGAAGGAACGTCCAAAATGGGCTCGATCATGTGTACTTTGTCTTTCAACGATTCCTGCTCCGTTACCCTGAAAACCCGGGCTCGGTATTTCCTTTCGCCGCTCAGCCAGCCTCTCAGAAAGGCGACGGCTCGTGTGAAGACTGAGTTCGTTTTCTTCTCCGGCGAAACCCCAAGGATCAAAAAGTGGGTGTCGGGCGACTGGCCAACAATTTGGGCGGCGGCTTCCACGAACTCGAGCGTGCCCTTTATAGGGCTTATTCCGCCGAGCATCCCGACAACATGAGCGCCGCCCGGTACGGCGGATAATAGCCGGTCCGACCCGGAAACCCTCCGCGGGTCGAACTCGTCCGGATTTATGCTGTCGTAGATCACATGAATCTTGGACGAGGGCGGAAATACCTGAGCATCGGCGTTACATATGAATACTACGACATCGGAAAATCTAATCAGAAGCCTTGCGAGAACGAAACGCCGCATGCCCAGATATCCCGGATGCAGGTGCTCGAGCACGTGCAGAAGTACGGGGATCTTCCGCATACGGGCTGCAATCGCCACGGCGAGAAGACCGGACCCGCTCAAGTGGATAACGTCGAAGCGATTTGCTTTGAGAAAGCGGTACGAGTTCCATATTGAAACTGGAAACAGGAGAAGCCTGTATAGAAACATCGGCAGGTACTGAGCCGGATACCATACGCCGGTTGTGTGTGCGAAATGTCTGATTCCTTTCGCAATGCGGGTTTCTATCCCGTGCCGGCGAAACAGCTCTGCCGCCTCGCTGTCGTAAAGGCAGAGCACGCATGGTGAAAACCGGCTGCGGTCGATCGCGCGGATCAGTGCCAGCAGTGTCAAAGGGGCTCCGCCGATTCCCTTCCCACTGTGGACGAAGAGTATTCGAATCATGAGGGCCACCGCACGATTGAGCCCTCCATCTGAAGCCTCGCGGAGACGAGCGTGTCCGGTCTAGCCGGGATCGGGGCGAGCGAAAGATCCGAGGTTACAATCAACCCTTCACCTGATTCAGTTCAATGGATCGACATGAATTTGATCCAAAAGGCAGGAAACCCTCATCCATCACCTAATCTCTCCTTTAGCCGTTATAAATCTCATAGCGTTGATCGCGTTTTTCCCATTCGCAAGGATCCAGAGGATGAACAAAGTGACGCTGACGCCGATCTGAACAGTGACGTTGCCGGCCGACAAGAAATTTGCAGTGACCATCACCGCAGCCGCTCCGATGGTGTTGATCTGGATCCGTACGAAATCAAAATCTATCGTAGGGTTCAGCCTGTTCAGAAGAATCACATATATCACCGACGCGCAAATCTGGCCCAGTGCAAGTCCTGCAGGGAGTGCATAGACAGACGCAATGCGTACGAGCGGAAAGAGTGACAGTCCGAAAACGCCGATGAATGTGATCGAAGCATAGAACGGGAAACGTCCTTTCTTCATGGCAAGTGCCGTCATACCGAGTTCAGTGCCGACGAGGGATGCGTAGTAGAAGGGGAACAAGCTGAGGAACAGCAGGAACATCGTTTCGACTCCGCCGGTCGGGACCTTGCCGGCAAAGAGGACCCCGAATAATTTCTGGTATACCACGACAGTAGCGAAGAAACCTCCGACGAAAAGAATGACGCTGCTCTTCACTGTATTAAGCAGGAGGTCTTTAATTTCCGCGTACTTCTTGTGCGAGGCGAACTGCGACGACTTGATGTAGAAGATCTGGGCAAGCGGAGAATTGGTGGTGCCGAGAAGGACCGTTATGATTTTGTCTGCATAGCTGTAAAGCGTCAGGAAACCGGTGGGGAAATATGAGAGGACTGTGGTCGTCAGCGGACCTCGGAGCATGTGAATTATGTTGGCGCCCCGGACAGGTATATTCTTAACGAGGAGATAAGAAAGATCGCTCTGCCCCATTGGATTCGAGAATCTGGCGCCGACTTTGAATTTGCAGTACATGAAAACGATAACGAAGGTGAGCATCGAAGCATATACGGTTGCATACATGAGGGAGGCGACGCCGATGTGCGCTCCAAACATGAAGAGCGCGATCAAATTGAATATCGGCAATATCAGATTCGAAAGGTATGTCACGAGCAGGAACGAGTTCGCATTCAGTGTGGAATTCAAAATGACGGTCATGGAAGTGAATACGATGGAGAGCGATACGATTCGAAGCATGCTCACGGCTTCGTCGAATTTGGCTGAGCGGAACCCGCTTGCAAAGGCCGATATAATTACAGGCGCAAAGGCATAAACAATGATGGTGAGAAGCACTCCGGACAGAAGTGAGAGTGTTAGAACTCCCCCCGTCAGTTTGGTCGCGTATTCGCGGCCGCGGTTCTTGGCATCGTGGTATATCGGTATGAATAGATCCGTCAGAAACCCGGTTGAAAGTCCCGTGATGAAGGTTGTTATGGCAAGGATAAGGTAGTAAATGTCGGTGGAATCGGAAGCTCCAAAAAAGCGCACGATAAGAATTTGGACCGCGAACCCCACGAGAACCGTCACAAGGTTTATAGCGTTAAGGAAGAAGATCATTTCGCTCTAAGCCGGGATGGTCTGTTGATCGCGGAAGCCTTCACTGTCTGCATATTATGCAGAAATATAAACCTGCGCCCCCCTTGTTTCAATTAACGGACGGAAATCCCTTTCCTTATGGCTCCCCGCGATGTTAAATTCAAAGGACAAATGTATTCTACTGAAGAAGATTTCTCGGCGGATGCCAGCTTGAACGATTTGACCAAAAAATACCGCATGCTCAAGGAATATCTCGGCAAATACACCGCAGACGGTTTGGTGGTGGCTTTCTCCGGCGGCGTCGACAGCGGTTTTCTCCTCTGGGCGGCGGAAGAGGCGAGAAAGGAATCCGGCGGTAAGGTCGTTGCGCTGACCACAAACAGCGAAAGTATGCCCAAACACGACGCAGAAGACGTCGCACGCTTCATAAGCAAAATAGGCGTTCAGCATGTCTGGAGAGAGAGCTCCGAGATCGAAGACGCCGATTACCTCAAGAACGATCCTCTCCGCTGCTACTACTGCAAGAGCGAATTGTTCACTATAGCAAAACGAGTTGCGGCTGAGTATTCGTGCACGCGGATCGCCTATGGTTACAGCGCATCAGACAAGTCGGACGTCCGGCCGGGACACAAAGCAGCGCTCGAGAACGAGATACTCTACCCTCTGGCAACGCACGGGTTTACGAAACCCGAGATAAGAGAGCTGATGCGTTTGAACGGATTCGGCCTCCACGACAAGCCGTCAAGTCCGTGCCTCAGCTCGCGGATAATGAGAGGAGTGCAAATCACGAAACAGGAGTTGAGAAGCATTGACGCCCTCGAGGATCTGCTTCGAGAAGGAGGCATGAAGGTATTCCGTCTGAGAGTACATGAGGTGAGTGACAAGCACTTCCTCAGACTCGAGGCGGCGCCGGAGGAAATGACGCTCGCGCTTCAGTTGAAG
>JAJYJD010000321.1 GCA_021789755.1 Bacteroidota bacterium | reverse complement strand
TGATTCCACTGCCAAGAAGACACTCGTAACCGCTAATAGTGATTTCTCGGGCGACAACCTGTATCCGATTGTAGATGGCGTCATGGTGAACGTACAGGGACCTCCTCCTCAGATTCAAGCTGCTGCCGGAAGTCAGGGCGATGGATTTGTAGAGACTGCCTATGCGGGAACACCTCTTACTTCTTCACAGTATGATGCTGCCGGTGCGCCGTATAAAGGAAATAAGATATGGCATAGCCTGAACTCGACCGCTGGAGCTGAGAGGTATTATGCAAGCGCTGGCGGCGGTGACGGCAATTTGGACCGTTTGTTGCGTAACAACGATCCGCAGGACGCTGCCGGTAATAATTTCAAGATCGTATGGTCAGACCCGTCCGGTAACAACTGGGGTTATTGGGCTTTCGACGCTGGCCAACTCGGGAAAGTCCCGTTTGCCCTGTGGAGATATAATATTACCACGGGCGACAGCGAGAGACTCATACCCGTTCTATATTCCGGCGGTGGCGGCACACCGGGAGCATTCGGACCCAAAAACACTGATCCGTATTTCAACTTGCCCGGGGCTTCCGACTGGATATATTGGTACTCCGATACTACCCAGGCAGATGCATACAAGGGACAGACGGGATACGCCGGCTTTGCTGCAGCCTGTAATGCAGGGGATACGGCGGCCGCCGACCTTTTTGGCTACACGGAATACTTCGGAAGGATGATTTTCATCGATTATGATGGAAACGGGACGTTTGCACCGACCGGCACAGTCGACATGATATACATGACGACTCCGCTTAGCCCGGCTGATGTCTATACCTTCACGACGCCGGCTCCGACGCAAAATACAAATCAGGCCAAGCTGGATGTCCAGAAGGTGAACGTGTTCCCGAATCCTTACTATGGATACCAGTACCGCGAGACAAACGCGCTGGACAAGCAGGTTACGTTCAACCATCTGCCGCCGGTGGCGACAATAAGGATCTACAACCTTGCAGGCGTGCTCGTCAGAACCATTTACAAAAACGATCAAACCCAGTTTGCGACATGGGACCTCAGGAATTCAAGCGAACTCCCCGTTGCGAGCGGCATCTACATAATCTATGTGGATATGGGAAATCTAGGTAAAAAGATTCTGAAGTTTGCAATGGTACAGCAGCAACAGGTGTTGCCCGCGTATTGATGGTTGTTGATGGTCGTCCCGCCGCGGTGGCGGGACGGCCTGACTAACTAACAAAGGAGTAGAATATGAAAAGAGTTTTACTTGCAATAAGCTTGATGGCGCTTACGCTTGCAGCGTCTCCTGTGTTTGCCCAGGACCGCGCAGGAACTTCGGCGGCACCAGAACTCCTGATACCGGTCGGTGCCAAATATGAGGCGATGGGGGGCGCAGCCAATGCATTCGTAACCGGCGTTGACGCCATTTACTGGAATCCTGCCGGCCTCGATATGGCTTCTGGGACTGGTGGTGCGCTTTTCTCCTACAGACAGTATATCGCAGGCATAGGTGTCGATTACCTTGCCGTCGGTGGGAGGCTCGGATTTGGCTCCATAGCCCTTTCGCTCCGGTCTTTCGACATAGGGACCATCAATGTCACGACTGAAAATCAACCGGACGGGAACGGTCAGCAGATAAACCCCACTTTCTTCATCGGCGGATTGACTTATTCGAAGAAGCTGACGGACAGGATTAGCGTCGGTGGAACGATCAACCTGATCGAAGAGAGTTTCGGCAGAGTCAGCTCCGCAGGTATCGGATTTGATGTCGGCATCCAATACGAGAATCTTGTGGGGATCAACGGACTCGGAATGGGTGTGACCGTGAAGAACATCGGTACTGAAATGAAGTACGGCGGATCCGGCCTGAATGTACAAGCTCAGATACCGACCGCGAATGTCGGCCTGACGTACTATCAACTGCAAGCCGCATCCTTCCAACTCCCCTCGGTCATAGACATCGGCTTGGGTTACCGGAGGGCGCTGGACGAGGATAATTCCGTGAGAGTTATGGGCACCTTCGAGAACAACAACTATGGCATCGACGAATACAGATTCGGCGCGGAATACAATTACCTGAACACGGTTTTTGTAAGGCTCGGTTACCTCTTCAGCCGGACAGGTGTCGCCCTCAGCCAGAATACCGGTAATGTCTCCATTTTTAACGGTACGACAGCAGGTGCCGGAATTGACTTGACAAAACTGACCGGTCTAGGAATCTCGTTCAGTTATGCCTATGTTCCTGCGAAGTATTTCGGCGCCAATAATTTGTTCGATCTCCATATCGCTTTTTGATTAAACTAATGTGAAGGCATCATCCCGAAGGGCTCCCTTCGGGATATTCCTGAACGAAGAAATCGAGGGAGCCGCCGGGCACTTTGCACCGGCGGCTTTTTTGTTTCGGTGAGAAACCTCCGGGTCCGTGGAAACCCATAATTGACTTACGGCTAAGTACCCAAAGGATTCATTTGAGAATCGTATCGTTTCGATTGCCAATCCTCTTTTCCATCTTTGGCGTTCTTGTTCTCCAGGCCTGCAATTCTCCATTTCAACCTCAACAAGTATTCTCGCCTGAACTGGTTGTTTACGGCATCGCTTTTCGGGGAGATTCCACACTGGTCGTGAGGATAGAAACAAACAGCGAGACGCCGGTCAACGATACGTCCAACTCCGAACAGATTGCCGGGCTGTCGGGCTCATTGGTGAACGGGACATCCGGAGAAACCACAGCGCTGGCCTCCGAATACGTCAACGGCAGGAATTTTCTGACCAGCAGGGCTGTCCTGGCATCGGGTACGAATCTCAATCTCACCGTTCATGCACCTGGTTATTTAACGTGCACGTCAAGCGTGACCGTGTTGGACAGCGGAATTATCTATCCTTCTTATTACACAACCAGCGTTATGCGCGATCCGGCATCCGGCGGCCAGCCCGATCCCCAGTTCACTATCTATCCGTCGGCTTTGACGTCTGCTATCAGATTAACCATGGTTCTGGATTACAGCGGCACAGGCCCGGACAACACTCCTGTCTCCGGCGAGATCGAGGTGAACCCTTCGTACCAGAAAGATACAACTTCATCCTTCCTGCGTATCAATGGCGCGGTGACCCAGGTCCAATTCAAACTCTCCGCCTACACCAGCGCTTACTCACAAGCGCTCGGCAAAATCACATCTGGAACCGTGACAGCTGTGTTAAGGCTGGTGCAGATCGACGCGACCCTTTACGATTTTTACAGCATAGCTAACGGATTCAACGATCCACTCACGATGCAGACCGAAAAACCGGTTTACACAAATGTAAAAAATGGACTCGGCTTCTTTGGGAGCGCAGCCGACGACTCGTTAACAATTCAGGTTTATCCTTGATACATTACCGGAGATTCGTCCTTCGCCCGTTACACCGTCCCGGGGTCAGTTCCGCAGATGGCCGCAATGTGAAGAAGATGATCGGTTTGCCGCCGACAGCATCAAGCGGCGCCGGTAGCATCCGGGTGACTCTTCTCGGAAAAAACATTGCCAGAGTGGGACTCTCGGTGTCTCGGGTTCATGCGTGTCGTTTTATTTTTCTTTTGACTGCCGCGCTCGGTTTGTTCGTAACTATCGCAAATGCTCAGGGGGGGACTTACACTATACGCGGCTCCGTTGTAGACTCCGCTTCCGGAGAAAGAATTCCTTACGCC
>JAJYJD010000037.1 GCA_021789755.1 Bacteroidota bacterium | reverse complement strand
CAACTCGATCGCAGCTGCTCATTGAATGTCGCCGCAACGACGGCAGACTCAGTTGACACAAGCAATTCAGCACCCCCGTACACGAGTCAGGCCGATCTGCGAGTCGCAACGAACAGAGCGTTCAACGTCGGTGAGAAGCTGAAATACGCCATACACTACGGCCCGATCGTCGCGGGCAGCGCAACCATTGAGACCCCCTCTTTCATGTACTGCGAGGGACGGAAATGTTACAAGGTCGAGTTCAGCATGCGTTCGGCGCCCTTCTTCGATATTTTCTTCAAAGTCAGAGACTACTATTATTCGTTGATCGACGTGCAGGGAATTTTCCCGTGGAAATTTGAACAGCATCAAAGGGAAGGCGGATATAAGAAAGACTTCGTCGCATGGTTCGATCAATGCAACCACACCGTCAAGACAAGTGACGGCGGTCCTTATATTTTACAGCCGTATACCCAGGATGCCGTCAGCTCATTCTTCTACGCGCGGACGCTGGACTACGATACGCTTAACGTCGGCGCCGACGTCCGGTTCTTTAATTTTTACCAGGACAAGGTTTACCCGCTGAATGTTCGTTACATGGGAAGAGAGGATGTCGAGACTAAGGCGGGAAAATTTCATTGCCAGGTCATAGAGCCCGTTATCGTGAAGGGCGGATTGTTCAAGAATACCGGGAAGATAACCGTCTGGGTGACCGATGATTCGCTCAAGCTGCCGGTGAAGGTAAAGACAGACGTCGTGATCGGTTCAGTCGTTGCCGAGTTGACGAGTTACAGCGGGCTGGCGGGAGTGCCGACTGCTAAATACTAGGAGGAGACTTGCCTGAAGAAGAGATCATGCCGGAAAATGCCGGCGTAAGATTCAGATTCAAACCGGTCGGTTTTGCTATTGCGTCGCTGCTGATCATTTTCTTCCTATACCAGCTTGTCGGCGGCGGGATGATGCTTTATCTTTTCGGGATTGTTCCTTCAGCCGACCAAACAACCGCTTTCAGGTTTGCAACGATGGCCGCGGAAATAATGTTCATACTCGTCCCGGCTTATTTCCTATCACGCATACAGACAATGCAATGGAAAAGACTCCTGAGGCTGAGGAAGACGGATTGGTATCTTGTCCTGCTCGCCGTGGTCGGCATGGTCTCGCTGCAGCAGCTCCTTGAAATTTACCTATATCTCCAGGGACTGATTCCGCTGCCTGCCCCTGTTAAGGAGTTCGTTACCCAATATCAGCAGGCGATAGAGCAGGCATACAAAGTGTTGATAACAGCACGCAGTCCTCTCGAATTCGCGCTCGTCCTTTTGATAATCGCCGTCACTCCGGCAATCTGCGAAGAAACGCTGTTCAGGGGATTAGTTCAGGGCAACTTCGAGCTATCGATGTCCAGGCGAAAAGCAATGATCTGGACCGGGCTGATATTCGGGTTGTACCATCTCGACATTTTCACGTTAGTTGCTCTTTGTGCACTCGGAATCTATTTGAGTTATCTTGTATCCGTAAGCGAGAGCATAATAGTACCGATGGCGGCTCATTTCACGAACAACTTTTTTTCGGCTTCGGTCCTGTACATCACCGGGAAAGACAGTTTTGTGGCCCCGTCGGGAGCCCCGCCTCTCAGCGTGGCCTATATCATAGGATGGTCCGCCATACTGGGGTTAATTTTTGCGACGACTGTAAAACTGACACAAGATCATGCACACAATATTCACGAGGTGAAAGCAGAGTGATTTGCCCCAACTGTGGATTCTCAAGAGTGGAAGATTTCGCAAGGTGCCCCCAGTGCGGGACCGAGACGACGTCCGCCGGGAGGTGCGCCGGCTGCGGAAGCCCGCTCGATATCGAGACGTTCATCTATTGCCCGGTTTGCGGCACGATGAACAATACCCGGACCTCGGAGGAAGGTGTTGTCTGCGATACGCACCCTGAAAATCGCGCCGTCGGATTTTGCGTGATCTGCGGCAAGGCTGTGTGTGAAGATTGTCTGGAGACAAGCGGCAACAAGGTACTCTGCAACGATCCCAAACACCGTTCTTACATCGAAACGTGGAGAGTTCTTTACACGTTCGACTTCGAGTATGAGGCTGCAATGCTGTACGCGAATCTCGAACAGCAAGGCATAGAATCGGAGGTCTTCTCGAAGCTGAATCCGGACGCAGCGGATGCCCCGCTTCGCCCGACCATTGTGGAAGTCCTCGTCCCTGAGAAAAAATTCAAAGAAGCGATGGAGATTGCAAAACTGCTGGGCTTGACCGGAGAAGAAATGGAGGATGATGCCTGATGTCGAATCTTACGGTACGGGTGCTCGTCGCTGTTGTAGCGATACCCCTTATTGCGGCGGCCTGTTATTTCGGCGGCACCTATTTTTTTCTGTTCACGACTGCACTTGTTGTGATATCGGCGAACGAGTTCTATTTACTGGCCAAATCGAAGGGCATCGATCCATCGGCGGTCCTGGGGATAACTTCTGCCGGGATGGTGAACGCGATTGTCTATTCGTCCGGAATTGTATTGGCAATTGATTTTCTCATCATCATGCTGCTGGTAGCCATGCTCGCGGAATTGGCGAAGAAGCGCACGGAAGGTGTATCGGGAGTCTTCGCCAACGTGGGCACGACATTTACGGGTATCATTTACATAGGGCTGTTCGGATCGGCTTTGACGGCAATAAGGCAGAGGGTCGGTATTGAAAACGTCTTTCCTGGCGACACCGATGCCGGACTTTTTATGATTGCCGTCCTTGCGACTATATGGATCTGCGATTCGGCCGCATATTTTGTGGGCATGTCTATGGGAAAACACAAGATGAGCAAGTTTGTTAGTCCCAACAAGACCTGGGAGGGAGCGATAGCCGGTCTGGTGTTCGCCATAGCTGCGGCGGTGGTTGCGCGGTTTCTGGTTCTGCCTCAGTTCCCGCTCAAGGTCGCAATTGCGATGGGTGTCATTGTAGGGATTTTCGGACAAGCCGGGGACTTCGTCGAGTCGATGTTCAAGAGAGACGCGGGGGCAAAGGATTCTTCGGGGATCATCCCCGGACACGGTGGAGTTCTCGACAGGTTCGACAGCCTCATTTTCTCCGCTCCGCTCATCTACCTTCTGCTCAAATTTTTCAGGTAAGCTCATCGACCTTGCGAAGATTCGACATCACATCGTCGTCGCCGGGTCTACATCGGCAAAAAAGGCGACGGAGTTTCCGTACGAGCGCTTCAGATCGTTGTCGATCTCATCGAGTACATTCTCCAGGCTTTCACTCGCCTTGCCGGGTTGTTTGCTCATCTTTATGACGATCTGAAATCTGAACTTTCCCAGGAGTCTCCCGATGACGGCGGGCGCCGGACCGAGAACTCCCAGGACGGGAAGGATCTTTCGGATCTTCTTCGCCGCCTTTTCAGAGGCTTCATTCGCCACACCGAAATCCTTGCCGCGAAATTCAAGGACCACCATCCTGGAGAACGGTGGATAATTCAACTCGCGGCGAACTTCAATCTCTCTGTCGTAAAACGCCTTGAAGTCATGTCTGGCCACGAAGTCGAGTATCTCTTCCCTGCTGTTCGTCACCTGTATGATGACCTCCCCCTCCTTCTCCTTTCGCCCCGCCCTTCCTGCAACCTGCGTCAGCAGCTGAAACGTTCTCTCGTTCGAGCGAAAATCCGGGATCAGCATCGTCGAGTCCGCCGAAACAACTCCGACGAGAGTCACGCGCGGGAAGTCGAGGCCTTTCGCGACAAGCTGCGTCCCGACAAGCATGTCGGCATCTCCGTTCGCAAACGCCGTCAATATTTTGTCATGCGCACCGCGAGACGACGTTGTATCCAGGTCCATTCTTAGTATTCTTGCTTCCGGGAAAAAGGCTGCGAGTTCCTCTTCAACCTTTTGTGTCCCGGTGCCGCCATAAAACAATTTGTCGCTTCCGCACTGCGGACACCTCACCGGTGGCTGCTTCACAAATCCACAGTAATGGCATCTAAGATGACTTTTCTTTTTGTGAAATGTGAGAGCGACGTCGCAGTTAGGACACATTTCAGTCGTGCCGCATTCGCTGCACTGGAGATATGTGGAAAAGCCTCTCCTGTTTCGCAGGATAATTATTCCTTCCTTCTTGGAAAGCCTGTCATCTATCCTCGATCTCAACTCGTCGCTGAAACCTCCGAAAACAAGCTTCTCTCTCCGTTTCCTCTTCATGTCGATTATTTCTATTTTCGGCATCCTGGCGTTGTCAATCCTCTCCGGCAGACCAAGGAGCGTGTACTTCCCGTTAACAGCATTGTAGTACGATTCAATTGACGGTGTAGCACTGCCGAGCAGAGCGACGCCTTTGTTTATCAGGCAGCGCATCACTGCAACGTCTCTCGCGTTGTACCTGGGAGCGGTGTCGCTCTGTTTGTAACTGGCCTCGTGCTCTTCGTCCACTACGATGAGCCCGAGGTCCTTCACCGGGGCAAAGACTGCACTTCTCGCACCGATAACGACCGACGCCTCACCCTTGCGAATGCGCCGCCAGGCATCGTACCTTTCGCCGAGAGACATCCTGCTGTGCATTACGGCAACTTTTTCGCCGAAACGCCTCCTGAACCTGTCGACTATTTGAGGAGTCAAAGATATCTCAGGCACCAGGACTATGGCCCCTTTTCCTCGTTTGAGGACAAAGTCGATCGCTTCAATATAGACCTGGGTTTTGCCGCTCCCCGTGACCCCGTGCAGCAGAAAGGTCGCGTACTCCCCGGATGAAAATGCGTCGTTAACCTGTGAGACGCATCCCTTCTGATCATCGGTCAGATTGAAGACTTTATAAGCCTCGTGGTATCCGAATTCCGCTTCGCGATAGCTTTCTTTATCATACAGCTCGACGATCCCTTTTTCTGCAAGTGCCACCAGCGAAGACATGCTGGCCCTGGCCTGGGCGAGGAGTTGAACTACGTTGACACCACCATCGACGGTCTTCTGAAGCTGGGTAAGCTTTAACAGTAGTTCCGACTGCTTAGTCGCTCTTTTATCGAGCTCTTGAAGAACGGAGTTCAGCCGGACGGGATCGTTGTAGTCACCCTTGAATTGGACATAACTCTCGTACTTTATCGAGACCCTCGGCTCGTTCATCTGGCCGGATATCTCGATAATCTCCGCTGCCTCAAGTTTGCCAATGTGGTACCTCAGACCAGCGGAACCCACCTTTTTCCCGAGCTGCTTTATCGTCAATCCGCGGGTTCCCTTCAGCGCACCGATTATTCTTGATCGGGTCGCATTTGCATCCGACGCTTCTGGACTTACAAGTTTGACGATCTGTGAACTTTCTCTCATTGTCCCAGTCGGCCCCGCAATCTTCAGCGCTTCACCCCAGGAACTGAGGTAATAATCGGATATCCACCGCGTAAGCTGCAGGATTTCGTCTGAGAGTTCCTGGTTCTCATCAAGTACATCCTGGATCGGCTTGATTTCCCCCAGCCCCGACTCCGCATGGAGACTTACGACGACGCCGGTTAGATACCGCTTTCGAAACTGTGCCACGACCCTGGCACCGACTTTCACGGCGTCTATGAGCGGGCCGGGTATTTCATAGGTAAATTGCCTGTGCACCGGGATGGGAAAAGCAATGTCGCAGAATTTGCCTTTCAAGTCCGGTTTAACTCCGCGTTTAATCTCTGCATTACCTCCACAAGAGGCATCCCCTTTTCCCCTGCTATCCTCTTGCACTCCTCAAATTCCGGCGCCACTCTCATCTTCCCGTCGACACTGCTTACTTTCACCTTCACATCGCCGAAACTTGTGCGGATAGTCTTGCTATCTCTCCGCAACTTCGATCTCCTGACGTATTGGATCCTGAGACCTAGAGTTGTAGATTGGGCGAAAATTTCATTCGAAACCTTTTCCATGATCGGCTCCGACATCAAAACAGTGAGAAGAAATCCAGGCCTCCCCTTCTTCATCATGACCGCAGTGACATAAGCGTCGGTGGCTCCGGCAGAAATCACCTTCTCAATTATATGCGGTATCAATTGTGGATTGATATCGTCCATGTTCGTTTCAACAACGACCACGTGATCCTCATCCGTCACGGATCCAATCTCACCTATGACCACTCTCAGCAAGTTGGGCAGCCTCTCCATCTCGCGGGAGCCGGCCCCGTAGCCGATCATCCCGATCTCCATTTCGCGGTCATTGAGCACCCCTTTGGAAAGAGCAGCTACGATAGCCGCGCCGGTCGGAGTCGTCAGTTCATGCGGTATATCGTTGAAGATCACCGGGTATCCCGTCAGGATCTCCAGCGCCGCCGGCGCGGGCACCGGCAATACACCATGTTTCGCTTCGATGTAGCCGCCTGAACCGACACGTATCGGGGAGGTGTACACCGCCTCAATCCCGAAAAGCTCCATGCAGACCGCGGTGCCGACTATGTCGACAATTGAATCGGCTGCCCCCACCTCATGGAAGTGTATTTTTTCGACCGTAGTGTCGTGAATCCTGGCTTCAGCCTCTGCGAGTCTTCGGAAAACCTCCAGCGAGTCGCGTTTCACCCGTTCAGAAAGAGGAGAAGATTCCAACAGGTGTTTGATTTCCAGATAGCTCCTGCCATGCTCGTCGGCATGGTGTGAATCATCGTGGGAATGCTTATGGCGATGGTGATGAATATCCGCGCCAAGGTCTTCCACTTTTTCAATTTCACCCGCAACGACAACGTCAACCTTCATCGCGGTTATACCGCTTCTTACAATTTTACGTACCCTCAACTCGATATTTCCGAGCCCGAGCTTGTCTATCTCAGATTTTATTCTGTTCGGGTCAAGGCCGGCAGAAACAAATGCACCGAGCACCATATCGCCTGCAATGCCGGCAAACATGTCCAGGTACGCTATTCTCATCTTAGCTCCATTATAAATCAAATTTAGTTTTGTGGTGGTTGGGTTTCAACCTCGGAAAAGATGTTTACCCGGAGAATTTCCCGCGACCGCCGAGGAAATGAGAGTGTACGGCCTAGCGCCTGAGGCTCGAGTAAGAAGGAAGGCCTTCGATCGGGTCCGCCGACTTAACCGCATCGTCGATGGCTTTCTCGATCACTTCGACCGCCATAGCCGCGACGAGATCCAGCTGTGCCTCCGCTTCGTTGAACGAGGCGGCGAAGACCGAGTCACCGTCGTAGCTCGTATGGACCGGCACTATCTTTCTCGCCAATGCATCGTGTCCCCTCTGCGCGACCCGGTTCAATTCGACCTTAGAGAGCCTGGCGTTTGTCACCAATGCCACGAGGGTCGTGTTGGTCCCCAGGACGGGCGCAGCTGCAAGCCGTTCCGTCATTCCTCCCCCGGCAGCCAGGAATTTGCCGTTCTTCAGTGCGCCGGCAATTACCCGCCCATTTTCGTCGAGGATATCGCCGACAGCGTTGACGACGGCGAGGGCGAACACCTTCAAGCCTTTTATTTCGGCGAAGCCGGTTCCCTGTCCCGATTTCATTGCGCACTCCAGGCCGGCCCATTTGCCGACGGTTGCGCCTGTCCCCGCACCATGCGAGCCGTTCCTGAATTCACTCTTCATCGCCGCCTCACAAGCGGCATAGCCCATCGCCTCGTCGGGAAACCTGTCGGCACTTCCCACGTTCAGGTCGAATACCACCGCAGCCGGTACAATGGGGACAGCCTTCCATGGCGTCTTGTAGCCCATGCCTTGCCTGGAGAGAAACTTCATTACGCCGGTTGCCGCCGCGAGACCGAATGCGCTGCCGCCGGTGAGTAGAATCGCATCGATCCTGTCCATCTGCTTCTCCGGAGAGAGGAGCGCCGTTTCTCGTGTTCCCGGCGATGCACCGCGGATGTCCACGCTGGCTCTTGCTCCGTCATTAAAGATCAGAACGGTGCAACCCGTGCAGGCTTCCGGATCCTCGGAAATCCCTACATTAAGTCTGTCAAAACCGAACAATCATGCCTCCGACAAATCTTCGCGTCCCTGCCTCTTTCATTTCACCTGCTGATGATCTCCGATTCTCAAATGCCTTCCATATTCCCTACCAATTCTGCAGCCTGTTCCCTCTTTACCTTTTCGCCTCTTAACCCATTCACCTTTTAAAATCTCAGCCTATGGACCTCTTCATCTCTCCACTTCTTCGCTTTCTTCTTCGGTCAGTATTCATCCTTGGCAGGTCTTCTCATCAAGTCGTCGACAGCCTTCTGCGGATCCTTCCCTTCATACAGCACTTTATTCACCTGTTCCATTATCGGCATCTCGACTTTGTGCTTCCTGGCAAGCTGATGTGCAGCGCGTGCAGTCGGGACTCCCTCCGCGACCATTTTAATCTCGCCAAGAACTTCCTCGAGCTTTCTTCCGGCGGCCACCTGTTCTCCGACGAACCTGTTTCTGCTGTAGCGACTCATGCAAGTGACGATAAGGTCTCCCATTCCCGCGAGGCCCGAGAAAGTCTTATGATGAGCGCCGAGCTCCTCGCCGAGCCTGGTTATCTCGACCATGCCACGAGTCATGAGTGCCGCCTTCGTGTTGTCTCCGTAACCCGCGCCGTCGCTCATTCCAGCAGCGAGCGCAATGACATTCTTGAAAGAGCCGCACAGCTCCACTCCTTTTACGTCGCGGTTCAGATATACGCGGAAGTACCCGTTCATGAACAGTTTCTGTACCAGCTCTGCACTTTTGCGGTGATGAGAGGCCGCCACGATCGCCGTGGGCATTCGCCGGCTCACTTCCTCCGCATGACTGGGGCCTGAAAGGACCACATAGTTTTCCTTCGGGAAATGTTTCAAAGATTCGCCAACGACTTCCGACATTGTGCAGAGAGACGCGGCTTCTATCCCCTTCGCAGTGTTCACAAAAATTTTGTTGCGGAAATCGTGGTCCGCGATCCGATCGAGCTGGCTTCTCATATACTGAGAAGGGATCGAAGCGACTACTACGTCGGCCCTGTCGACTGCAAGCTCCATATCGGAAGTGATTTGTATGCCGGGAGGAATTGTTACGCCGTGAAGGTAAGTGCGGTTTTCGCGGACCATGGCCAGCTCATCCGCATATTCTTTCTTATAAGCCCAGAGAGTTACAGATGCCCCGTTGTCGTTAAGAAGTAGTGATAACGCCGTTCCCCACCCACCGGCGCCGAGCACTGAAACATTCATCTAAAGAATTAATCGCTAGGTTTTCGACCTGTGAAAGAATCTGAGTTGTTCAAGACGATGTTCCTGACCGCGGAGCAGACGGGAGATGTTCGCACGATGGTTGTAGATCAGGAAGGTCGAAATGAAAATGCTGAAGAAAATCATCGAGTGATAATAGCGTGTGGTCACATCAAACACGTTGGCGCGGACAAACATCGCTACGGGGAAAGCAACAGCCGCGCTGACCGACCCCAGGGAAACATACCTGGAGCTTACTACGACGATAGCGAAAACACCTGCTGCAATTGCAACTTCAACAGGGGCGATACCGAGCAGCATTCCTCCTGCCGTCGCAATTCCCTTCCCGCCTTTAAACCCGGCAAAAACAGTCCACGTGTGCCCGAGTATGGCACTTATTCCGGCCATGATCTGTACGACGGTGAAGTCGGAGAATGGTGTCGCATTAGCAAGAGGAAAATTTCCGTAGAAAAGACGTGAGAGGACTACCGCCGCAAGAAAACCTTTCGTCGCGTCGATGATTATCACGAAAACTCCGGGTCCCCACCCGAGAACGCGAATTACATTGGTTCCCCCGGCATTACCGCTGCCGTAGTTTCGTATATCTATCCCTTTCAGGATCTTCGTGACGATGATACTCGTCGGGATCGATCCGAGCAGGTAGCTTATCAGCACCACTAATATTAAAGAAACCATCATACCTCCTTAAAGAACGTTACAAATTAGCCCTTCCTGCGAAAAGATGCAATTAACCACATTGCGCTTGATCACTCAAGACGCCCACACCAGTCCCCCTGTGCGATTTTGCCCCATTCGGAGGCGTCGCAGGCGGGACGGGAAAAGCTCAGGACGACAATCTCACAGGCTCAGTGAAATGGAAGCGTTCTTCTCCCTCGTGATCACGCCCTCATCCCCCTCTCGACAATTTTCCTGACAGTGTCATAGTTTCTTGTCGTGGCACCGACTCCGAGTGTCTTCTCTATGAAATTGTTGGTGTACGTGGTCTTTACGTACCCTCTCCGGACCAGCACATATACGACGCGTTCGGCGACCGTACATTCATCCGTCTCCTCGGAGCATGATTTCAGTTTGCTAACCGCGTCCTCGCGCGGAATCCCGGTTAGAAAGGTGAGATAGATTTTTTCGTCGCCAACCAAAGAACGCTCCGCGTACGGACAAGCATCCAGAATCTTTTGCAGCTCAGGCAAAGGAAGAACCAGCGTCACCACAGGGAAACCGAATTTCTCCCGGATCAACTTTTCGAGCTTCTCTCTTATGGCCGAGGGTCTCATCCCATCAGCCTGGAAGACGACATTTCCGCTGTTAAGGTAAGTGACTACCTCTCTCAGGCCTGATTTTTCCATAAGCCTCTTAAGTGCAGCCATTTCGACCGTGTTTTTGCCACCGACATTCACTCCTCTAAGCCAGCCAACATAGATTCCCATAGTCGTTGCACTAAGGTTTTCGCATTTCGTAAAGTTCCATCCCGATTCCCCCGTTCTGAGATATCCGGTGCATCACCAGATAAGCGGTATCAATCTGCACTTGACCTTCCGCGTATATTCCTCATAGCCTTCCAGGTTCTTTCTCAGGACATCTTCCTCATTCCGTATTCTGTACGCGAGGATGAAGGGGAGAAATATCATCGGTGTCAAAAGTCCGGCCAGATAAAGCCGCGCGTTCCAGTACCCGGAGCTACCGGCCGGAATAAAAAGAAGCGCTCATAGAAAAACAATTATAAAGACAAACCCTCCCGCGACCATGAAGATTAACCGGCTGTGCGAGATCGGTGTGGCTGGGCTTACGTCTTGCATGATTGCCCTCCTGACTCGACATAAATTACCCCGCGCGCGAAATCGAAACAACCACCTATTCGGTTACCGCGTTCAGGCGGCTTCATTTTGACGGGGCGGGCACTTCACGTCAGCGTACGAACAGAAGACGCAGCAGTCGCCTTCTTTCGGTTTAAGGATGCTCTTGCAGTTAGCGCAGACAAACAAATGCTGACACGCGTTCACAGGCATCTCCGCTTCCTGAGTTGTTCCGCACACCGGACAAGTCAGATGAGCCCGGGTGATTACTTCCATCGTCTTTGAAAGTTGGAAAGGGGCCGCGTTATTTTCAGGGTCATCGCAGGATTACAGTTGTTTCCGCTTCAATGCTTTTGTCCATGTTCATGCAGGTCGCCTGGCTTTGTGCCCAGATACTTCTCCGGCTCCTTGTCGAATGCCGCTTTGCATCCCTGTGCGCAGAAGTAATACGTCTTTCCCTTGTATTCGCTCTTTGCGGCAGCCTTTTTCTCATTTACGTCCATTCCACAAACCGGGTCTCGTGACATTGTCGTTTCTCCTTTCTTTTAACTAACGACGCCGGGCACACGAAAGTTCTAAAAACAAGTCGGCTTTCGCGTCCCGTTCAATACCGCCGGTGTTATTTCGCGGTCATAGAATCTTCGGCCACGTTCGGCCCTTTCAGCTTTAATTCTCTCCCGCGCCAGAGATAATAGATCACGGGATACACCATTAGCTCGAGCAGCACGCTTGTAACGACGCCGCCGACCATTGGAGCCGCGATCCTTTTCATGACATCCGCCCCGGCGCCGGTCGCCCACATTATGGGCAAGAGTCCGGCGAGTATCGCCGATGCCGTCATCATTTTCGGGCGGACTCTTCTTACAGCACCTTCATGAATCGCTTCTTTGAGATGTTCGAAAGTAAAATTCTTTCCGGCGGCCGTTCCGTCAGAGGCGGATACACCTCCGGCTAACATCTTGTTGTAAGCTATATCCAGATACAGAAGCATCACGATGCCGGTTTCCGCGTCCAGTCCGGCGAGCGCGATCATTCCGACGGCGACAGCGACGCTGATATTGTAGTGGAGGATATAGAGTAACCACACCGCGCCGACCAACGAGAACGGAACGGCAAGCATAACAATCAGAGTCTTCGTGATGGATCTTGTGTTCAGGTAAATTATCAGGAGCACCAGCAACAGCGTTGCCGGAATAATCAATGCAAGTGTTTTAGCTGCCTCTTGCATAAACTCAAACTGACCGCTCCACGTTATAAAATAGCCGGTGGGAACCGTGAGGTGCTCGTCCAGGTATTTCCTGGCTTTCTTCACATATCCGCCGATGTCGGAAGTATTCGCGTCGACATATACATAGATGGTAGGCACGGCGCCCTCCGTTCTGATGAACATCGGACCGTGGTGGATTATCATCTGGGTGACATCGCCGATTGGAATCTGCGCCCCGGTTGGAGTCGGTACGAGAACGCGCTTCAATTCTTCGGGGTTGTCCCTTTGTTCCAGCGCGTACCTGACTGTTATGGGATATCGTTCGATACCTGACACAATCTGCCCCACGGGCATACCGCCCATCGCGCTCTTTATGACGTCTTCAATATCCTGAACGCTGAGGTCATACCTGGCAGCCTCTCTCCTGTCAATCTTGAAGTCAATATAGTTGCCGTATCCTACGCGTTCGGCAAACGCGCTCTGGGTCTCCGGGAGCTGCTTGAGCAGCGTTTCAATTCTTTCGCCGATGGCTTGAAGCGAATCCAGGTCCGGGCCCAGGACCTTAATGCCAATCTGACTCTTGATTCCCGTGCTGGTCATGTCGACTCGGTTCTTTATCGGCATGGTCCAAACGTTTGAAAGTCCGGGCACCTGCAAAGCATCGTTCAGGGCTGCCTCCAGCTTCCGGTGCGTCATCCCCCTCGGCCATTCGGACTCCGGCTTGAGATCTACCGTCGTTTCGAACATATCGAGTCCGGCGGGGTCGAGAGCCGTGTTCGCCCTTCCCGCCTTGCCGAACACGGTTGTAACCTCCGGAAACGTCTTGATGATCTTATCGGTCATTTCAAGAGTCTGCCGCGCCTGCGTGATCGAAATTCCCGGGAACGTGGAAGGCATGTAAAGAAGGGTCCCTTCCCAAAGCGGCGGCATGAACTCGGAGCCCAATTTCATGTACGGATAAACCGTAATTCCGAGGATGAGGACCGCGGCTGTCAGAACATACCAACGGAACTTTAAAACAAAATTCAGGACGGGAGAATAAAGTTTTATAAGAATCCTGTTTATCGGATTCTTCTCCTCAGGTGGAATCTTGCCTCTGATGAAGTAGCCCATCAGTATTGGGACAGCTGTAATCCCAAGAAGTGCGGCGGCTGCCATCGAGTAAGTCTTCGTGAAAGCGAGGGGTTTGAACATCCTCCCCGACTGGCCGGTCAGAGCAAAGACCGGAATAAACGAAACAGTTATAACGAGGAGTGAGTAGAACAACGACGGGCCGACTTCCTTCGATGACTCTGTGATAAGCTGCCACCGGTCGGTCTTTCCTCCATCGGCCTCGATATGCTTGTGGGCATTCTCGATCATGATTATAGCCGAATCAACCATGGCCCCGATCGCGACGGCGATTCCTCCCAGCGACATGATGTTCGCGTTGAGTCCCTGCCACCGCATGACGATGAAAGCCATGAGTATGGCCGTCGGAAGCGTCAGTATCGCGACGAATCCGCTCCTGAAATGGAACAGGAAGAGAAGGCAGACCAGCGCGACGATTATCGATTCCTCTATCAGTTTATCCTGAAGGGTATTGATTGCGCGGTGAATCAAGACCGAGCGATCGTAGACCGGGACAATTTGAACGTCAGGAGGCAATCCCTGTTTGAGCTCGGCAAGTTTTTTCTTCACACCATCGATCACCTGCAGTGCGTTTTGGCCATATCTCATTTCAACGATTCCGCCCACCACGTCCCCCTCACCATCCAGGTCTGCCACGCCGCGGCGCGGAGCAGCAACAATCTGAACATCGGCTACATCACCCAGGAGAATCGGTGTGCCGGCAGAAAAGCTCGAAGTCGAATTTCGAATTGTGGATTGCGCATTTGGTGATCCAGAAGCCATGCTCCGCGACGGAGAGTCTCCACCCATAGAGCCACCGTTGTCCCCGGCACTTTGAGGCGAGCGCCCCGCCCCGGATAGCGGGTAGAACTCTCCTCCCCGCGACACGCCGAGCGGGATATTCTTCATGTCGTTGATCGTCTTGATGTATCCGAGGCCTCGAATCATCAGCTCGTATCCGGCGTGATCTATTATCTCACCGCCGACATCGTTGTTGCTCTGCTTTATCGCGTTCATCACCTGCATCGGAGAGATATGATAGGCAAGCAGCTTTGTCGGATCGAGAGTGGCTCTCCACTCTTTCACATAACCGCCCACGCTCGCGACCTCCGACACGCCCGGTACGGTCGACAACCCGTACTTCAGGTAATAATCCTGTATGGATCTGAGGTCTCCGAGGCTCCTCTTGTCCGACTTAAGCGCGTACTGATAAACCCAGCCGACGGGCGTTGCGTCCGGACCAAGAGTCGGTGTGACGCCCGGAGGAAGCCGGTTCGCCGCGTAGTTCAAATACTCGAGGACCCGGCTCCTTGCCCAATACAAATCCGTACCATCCTTGAAGATTATGTAAACAAGAGAGAAACCGAAGTACGAGTATCCACGGACAACTTTAGCATCGGGCAGGGATATCATGGAAGATGTGAGCGGATAAGTCACTTGATCTTGAACGACCGTCGGCGACTGCCCTGGGAATTCGGTATAGACGATCACCTGGACATCGCTAAGATCTGGGATCGCGTCGACCGGACTCGTTGTCAGTGAATAAAATCCTGCGGCGAGGACGAACAACAGCAGTATGATCACGATGAAACGGTTCTTTATCGACCATTCAATTATTCTTGGGAGCATGTCACTTCCCCCCACCGGTTGAGTCGTGTGCCATATGGTTCATGTTCATCGGGGGGGTTTCCACTGTGCCGCCGCCCGGGTTAAGTTCCCCGGGATTCGAGCTTCCTTTTCCCGGAGTCCCCTCTCCAGTCTCTGCTGTCCCCGCCATTGCGGTACCCGCCGATTTCAGATTCGCATCGGAATCAATCAAGAACTGGCCGGAAATGACGATCGTCTCTCCCTCGCTCAGCCCGTCCAGAACTTCATAATATCCGTCAGCGTAGGCACCAAGTTTGACGTCCCGTATTTCAAATCGTCCGCCACCGAGCGATACCGCAACGACCTGTCTCAGTCCTGTGTTGATGACAGCCTGAGACGGAACGGCGATCGCATCATAACTGACCAGCGAATGAATTGCCACGTTAACATATTGTCCAACCTTCATCACCATGTCAGGGTTGTAAAGAGAGATTCTCGCCTTCACGCTTCGAGACGTCGCGTCGACTTCCGGATAGATAAAATCGACCCTGCCATGGTACGACTCGGAATTGCTGTAAGTGACGGTAGCCGGCGATCCCATTTTGAGAAACGGCATATCAATTTTGAACACGTCCGCCAGTATCCAAACGTGCGACAGGTCGGCAACCCTGAAGAGGCTTTGACCAGCCGATATGTTTTGTCCTTCAAACACATCCTTCTCGAGTATGACGCCATCGCCCGGTGAGTGAATTTCCACTCGCTTTATTACTCTATGGGTCGACAGCAGTTCATCGATTTGCTTATCGCTCATTCCGAAGAACTCAAGGCGTTCACGCGCGCTTTGGAGGAGGGTGCTCGACTGCGCGGAGGAATTGCCGCTAACGGACGCGAAGCTGACCGACTGCAGGAACTCCTGCTCCGCGGCGATGAGATCGGGGCTGTAGATTACAGCCATTGGTTCCCCCTTGCTTACCTCCATCCCGGTATAGTCGAAGTAAAGCTTCTCTATCCATCCGCCGACGCGCGTGTTGATGTCGCTGATGCTTTTCTCATCCGGCACCACGACGCCATAAGTGTTGATGGTTCTCGTGAGCCGGCGACGCTCGACCAGCGCCGTAACTACGCCGATGTTCTGAACCATCGCCGGATCGATTCTTACCACATTCGGATTGTTTTCTCCTTCATCGGCGTACATCGGAACGAGGTCCATGTCCATCGTCGGAGATTTTCCCGGGTGATCGAAGTGGATCGTCGGATTCATCGGGTCATACCAATACAGCACTTTTCGTTCGCTCTTCTTCGACGCTGCCGCGGTGGAGTCCCCATTTGTGCGATTACTTTCAGTTGATTTGCCGCACCCGGCAAGAATTATTCCTATGGCGAGAATCGGCAATAATGCCGTAACAGTCCTCCTCATTATCATCTCTCTGGCTTTCGAGACCTCAATTTTCCCATATATCGTCGCACTTGAGGACAGGTCGCCGCTACGGGGCTTTCCTTCGCTGTTTTCCTCCGCTACAAACATGTCGTCTCTCTTGGACTCCGCAGTCCCATCAAACTGCCGCCCAGCTATTCTATGCCGGCGTTCGACATCCCGCTCCGCGGGATTTCCTTTCAGCTTTCCACGATTCAGATCCATGGCCTTCGCGCTCTGCGGTTTGCTTTTCATTTCACACCTCTATAATCTTCCGAACCTTCTCCAACCATTTTCGCAATCTCAGCGGCGTCCGAGAAGTATGCGGATTCTATTTTTGTAAACTCTATTTTCGTATTTATCAGGGTCTTCAAGTTGTCAATCAACATCGCGAAGGTCGTCTTTCCGACCGAATACGATGAAAGAGAGGAATTATACGTGGCTTCGTATTGCGGGATCAATTCTTTTGAATAAAGGGGGATCAACTTCGCCTGCGCTTCCGCCTCGGCATAAACAGAGCGAAGCTGGCTGTACAGGCCGAGTGAGGCTGTACCATACTGTTCCGTGGCAGCTCGGTCCATAAAGTCGGCTTCGTCGATCATCTTTTTCTGCCTTGAGCCGAAGAAGACGGGCAGGCTGAACCCAACCTCGAAGTTCATCATGTTTAAAGCCTTCATTCCGTTGGGCATCAGGGCGCCGCGGTATCCGTATGAAAACCCGACGCTCACGTCGGGCACGGCGTCCCTCTTCGCAAAGACCGCTTTGGATTGCGCGGCCAATTCGACGTTACGTATCTGCTTCAACTCCGGATTCCTCTCGCCAAGTCGTGCTTCAAGCGACGAAAGTGAGTCGAGCGGAGGAAGCCGGAGAGAATCGACCCGGATACTACGAGGGGCATCCTGACCGAGGAGTGCGCCTAACTTCGCATTCAAATCGGAAAGCACGCTTTGCGTCACGATGATATCAGATTGAACCATTGTCAGCTCGGCTGTTGAACGGAAGACATCCTGCTGCGGAACCTGCCCGACCGCGAACAGCTGTTCGGCAACCTTGACCACGCTTTGCAGCAGTTGCCTCTTATACTCCAGATATCGTATCGACTGCTCGGCGCTGTAAATCTGTCCGTAGACTTTCTTCACGTCTGAGATGACTTGCAGGGTTACGGTGGAGAGTCTATCGGAGGAAGCCTCGTAGCCATACTTCTCAACGTCGCCGGCGGCGCTGAGCTTGCCGAACCATGGAAACATTTGCATGATCTTAAGCTGCGGGAACATCGTCATCTCGTCCGAGGTGAGGGTGAAATTCGAGGGGACGTTCTCCGCCATTATGCTGAGCTGCGGATCGGGCAGAGTTGCTGCCGGGCCTATCCGTGCCTCTGCGGCTCTTGATTCGTAGGCGGCCATCTTGATTCCCGGATTGTTTCTCAACGCAACGGCAATGAGGGTGTCGAGCTGCCCTTGAGAAAATGCCGGCAAAGTTGAAAGGACGACAAATAGAAAAATAAAAACAGTTTTGATGCTCAATTTTTGACCCTTGGCTTCACAGCCGCGGGTCCGTGGCGTAATCATGCTTCACCTTTTAGTTTGAGTTAAAGAACTACTAAAGGGGAAATGTATTAAATACGGAGATTATTGAGCAGCGTGGGTAGGTCTTGTGGTGGAGAGGGGTTCCGGCAAATGAAAGAGGGATTTGCACCTGACGTGGGAATTCCCGGTTCGAGGGGTTGAATAATAACCGCCGCCCCGACAAAATGCTGTTCCGGCATATCGGAGCCGGTGAAAGTATCTACGACCTTCTTCTCGGCCAGGCGGAGCTGCATGCAGTTCTGTGCCGCAAGTTGCTGACCCCTCAGCGAAAGGGCGACGCCGGTCCCCATGTCTGCCATGTCGTCACCCGACATCGCGTCGCAGGTCATTCCGGTTTGAACATGTTTCAGAATGACTTGCTTCATGGAACAGAAGTACGACGAATAGGCAAATTGAACCTGTCCGACGATGAACGTCAGTGTTACGAGAAGTGCCAGGTATTTCACTTTCGGTTTCAAAATCTCTTTTCGACCGTTCTAAGTTTACAACAAATCTACACTTGACAGTTCCACAAAAACAAGGCCGCACTCCATCCAGGACATACGATGCGGTTTTTGCCCGGGAATGTGCAAATCTCGTGTATCCTGAGGGTGAGAGGAAGGTT
>JAJYJD010000320.1 GCA_021789755.1 Bacteroidota bacterium | reverse complement strand
AGCGGCTTTGCCGGGGATGATATATGTTTCGAACCGTTCCCCGTTGTTTACATTGACCACCTGAACTTTTTCATATGAGAGAATGCCTGCCGCCTTCAGAAGATCCGTGTCTACGGTAAGGCTCCCCTCATAGTAGAGTTCAGCCTCGGTTACCCGGGCTCTGTGGATTTTGGATTTACATAGAGTAAGTATCAATTATGCACCAAAAATGTTAAAATTTCCTGCTTCTTCACGCGGTAAGTTACCAAGCCATGGCAACCTTTTCAAGGAAAGAGGGGATATTGTGGGCGGCGCACGGCTCTGAAGTGGAGCTCAGTCAGCTTTCAATCGCGCTTCGCCACGCGGAGGCTTCAGGATATTTAAAGTCCGGCTCGTTGTGACTCAGACATCCAGCACAGAAGCGAGCAATGCCATTCTTACGAGTATTCCGTTTCTTGTCTGCCTGAAGTAGGCGGCGCGCGGATCGGAATCCACCTCTGGAGAGATTTCGTTCGCCCTCGGAAGGGGGTGCATGACGATGGATTTCTTCGGCAGGAATTTCATCAGGGACTCGTCGATATAAAAACGGGTAGGATCTGTCTTCTCTCTCTCGAGCGGTCCGAGCCTGGTCATATATACGACATCGACCTCGTCGATTATTTTTCTCAGGTCTTCCTCTTCGGTAAACCACACGTTATGGTGCTGCAGATAATCCACGATATCCTGTTTCATCTGCAGGGTTTTCGGTGCAACGAAGAAGATCTTCACTCGCTCGAACTTGCCGAGGAGGTAGGCAAGCGACCGGACCGTCCGGCCGTCTGCCAGATTTCCGACCATCGCTATTCTCACTCCGTCGATTGTTTTGATTTCTCTGTGTATGGTATACAGGTCAAGCAACGCCTGCGTAGGATGCTGGCCGCCCTTCCCGTCTCCCGCATTTATGATCGGAACCGACGATACGGCGGCCGCCCTGGCGGCACCGCCTATTTCGTTGTGCCTGAGGACGATGACATCCGAATAGTTGGCGACGACGCGGACCGTATCTTCAAGAGTCTCCCCATGCATTACGGATGAGAACTGGATCGCGTTCTCAGTCGTTATGACTTTGCCGCCGAGCCTTGACATCGCCGACTCGAAGGAAAATCTGGTGCGGGTGGAGTGCTCGTAGAAAAGCAATGCCATAATCCTGTTGCTGTAGTCTCCCGTCCCGCCGCGAGCAACTATTCGCTCCATCCCGTCGGCGAGGTTGAACAATTCCATGAGCGCCGGCACGGTGAACTGCTGAGATTCGATAACATGTCGTAACTTCATATCAACCCCCGTTCCTTATGTGAGTGCCGAATTCCCCGCCGACGGCTTCGACGAGATGATGCGGACTCGTTATGATCACCTCTTCACCGCCGTGGCTAATGAATTCTATGGCCGATTCGATCTTGGGACGCATGCTCCCGGGAGCGAACTGCCCTTCTTCGAGATACTCCTTGATCTCGCCGATCGTAACATCCTTCAAGGCCTTCTGGCCTGCTTTTTTATAATTGAGGTAGACACAATCCGTATCCGTCGAGATGACCATTGACTTCAGCCCTAGCTGGACCGCAAGAAGCGCGGAGCTCATGTCCTTATCTATGACCGCCTCGATCCCTGTCTCCGTTCCGTCTTCGGCGACAATCGGAATACCACCGCCGCCAACCGCAATCACAATTATTTTCTCTTCGACGCACAGTCGTATGGCATCGATTTCAACTATCTCCATAGGCTTCGGCGACGGGACGACCCGGCGATAACCTCTCGCCGCGTCTTCGACGATGTGCCACCCCAATTCATCGCGCTTCTTTTCCGCATCTTCTTTGTCGTAGAACGGACCGACCGGCTTGCTTGGGTTTTGAAAGGCCGGGTCAGACTTGTCCACTTTGACTTGCGTGACTATTGTTGCGATCGGAATCGGGATTCGCCGCTCTCGCAGCTCCGAACGGAGTGCGTTCTGCAGGACGTAACCGATCTCTCCCTGTGTTGCAGCGACGCATATGTCGAGAGGCTGGGTATAAGTCTGGAAGGATCCGGCCTCCGAACGGAGAAGCTGAGATCCGACCTGGGGGCCATTGCCGTGGGTAATCACGAGCCGGTAGCCGAGCGCGGCAAGATCGGCAATGTGCGAGGCCGTAATGCGTGCGTTCTCGATTTGCTCGCTTATCGTACCTCGCTGGCCTGCCCGGATCAGCGAATTGCCGCCAACCGCCACCAGTAGTGCGTTTTTCACATATTTACCCCTTTATGAGGGTATAGATGATCGCCTTCTGAGAATGCAATCTGTTCTCCGCTTCGTCCCAGACAACCGACTGCCTGGAATCGATGACGTCGTCGGTTACTTCTTCGCCTCGATGTGCGGGGAGGCAGTGCATGAAAATCGCCGACTTCTTCGCAAGCTTCATAAGCCGCTCATTGACCTGGTAGTCATGGAACGCCTTCAACCGCTCTTCTTTCTCCGCCTCCTGGCCCATGCTGACCCAGACGTCAGTGTAGACGACGTCCGCGTCTTTAGCAGCCTCGAAGGGATCGCGAATTACTTCTATCGCCGCGCCGGTCTCTTTCCCCGCTTTTCTCGCAAGCTTCAGTATCTCGGCGGGAGGTTCGTAACCTACCGGAGTCGCTGCGACAAAATTCATCCCAACCTTGGATGCCATCAGCATAAGAGAGTTGCAAACGTTATTGCCGTCGCCTACGAACACGAATTTCTTCTTCTTCGGCTTGCCGACGTGTTCCACCACCGTGAGGAAATCGCCGACCGCCTGGCATGGATGCTCGTAGTCGGTAAGAGCGTTGACGACGGGTATTTTCATGTACTTTCCCATATCAACGCACGACTGGTGCGCATAGGTTCTTACGACCACGGCGTTCATCCATCTCTCGAGGTTTTTGGAGACGTCATGAATGCTCTCACGCTTTCCGAGGTTGATATCGGATTGTGTGAGATATACCGAATGACCGCCGAGCTGATAGATGCCGACGTCAAATGTGACATGTGTCCTCAGCGATTGCTTTTCGAAAATCAGAGCGACAGATTTGCCGCGGATCGAATCCTTGTACTTTCCCGGGCGGGCCTTCATATCCGCGGACAGAGCGAGAAGCTTCAGCAGATCCTTTGCCGACCAATCGGCTATACTCAGAAAATCTCTTTTCATCAAAAATTCTCCTTTAGGATTTCACGCACGCCAAGCCCGGTCCCGGTCCTCTCAGAACGCCGACACATTCAGCTGCGACCGCTTCCAGCCTGCGTCTCACGCTTTTTCATTGACAGTGACCCGACTCAAGACAATTTATGTTCCGTCAGAAATCCTTCCAAGATTTCCTTGAGACCGGGTTTCGTAATTTCGGCGAGTTCATAACGCACTCTGACCGACGGCTTCTTAATCTTGACAACGCGCCTCAGGTCTATCGGGGTACCGATGACTACCGTATCGCAGTCAACTCTGTTGATTGTCGCCTCCAGGTCTTTCACCTGTTTGTCACCGTACCCCATCGCCGGTAGAAGCGTGCCTGTCTTGGGATATTTCTTGAAAGTCTCCGAAATGGAATCCACGGCCCATTTGCGCGGATCGACGAGCTCGCTGGCGCCGAATTTCTGGGCGGCTATTACACCGGCACCGTAAGACATCCCGCCGTGTGTAAGAGTCGGTCCGTCCTCGACCACGAGGACTCTCTTTCCGCGAATGAGAGATTCATCCTCCACGGTGACGGGAGACGCGCCTTCAATAATCGTAGCGCCCGGGTTTACGCTTATGATGTTATTGCGGACCGTGTCTACG
>JAJYJD010000036.1 GCA_021789755.1 Bacteroidota bacterium | reverse complement strand
TTGCCCGCGCGATGGCTGAGGGTATCAGGGCGGTTTCAAAAACAGACATCGGCATTTCGGTCACCGGCATCGCGGGACCCACGGGTGGTACGCCGGACAAACCGGTCGGCCTCGTGTTCATCGGAGTTTCCGACTCTGTGGGGACGATCGTCAATAAATACATGTTCCCTGACGAGCGCCTGCGCTTCAAAGACCGTACTTCTCAGGCGGCTCTGGAGGTTGTGCGCCGCCGCATTTTAGGTCTGACATGAATACCGCTGACAATCAGCCTGCCTCGTGTAGGGGAAAAGACGGACGGTTTGCATAATGAAGACTTGAGGACAAGTGAGACTGTTTTTTGGCGCAACTCTTCCTGATCAGACGAAAAATGAAATAGTCAGTGTGCAGGAAATACTGCGCCCACGTCTGCCGAATGCCAAGTTTGAAGGATCAGAGAAGCTGCATATCACTCTCCAGTTCATCGGGGACTTTAGGCAGGACTTCGTTGATCGTCTCTTCGCTTCAGCACTTGAAGAGTTAAGGAATTGTCCTGACCAATCACCGGCCACAGAGGTAGTCGCCATGAACTATTTCCCCAACGAGAAAACAAAGCGGGGGATATGGCTCGATTGCCAGGATGACGGATCTTTGGCTGTTTTCGCGAATGCGTTGAGAACAGCTTCCGCAAAATTCGGGATTGTTCCGGAATCGCGGGCGTTCAAACCTCACATCACGATAGCAAGGTTGCGGGAAACCTTTGAAAGACGGTCGGTAGCATCCGGCTTTCGCGGCTCTACTCGTATCGCAGAATCGCGAGCGAGCGAAGACTTGCAGAAGTTCGTAGGCGAAGGTAAATTATCGGTCGAGCGGTTCTTCCCCAGAGGTATTGCACTTTTTGAAAGCACCTTGAAGTCATCGGGCTCGGAATATAGAATTTTAAACGAGTATTTACTAGAATAGTCCGGAGGGCTACTACTCCGAAGGGGTCGTTGAGACCGGAAAGGAAAATTAGAAATGGCAGAGGAAAAGGAATCTAAGCTAAAGGCGCTTGATATCGCGCTCAACCAAATCGAGCGCGATTATGGAAAGGGCGCTGTGATGAAGATGGGGGAAGGACCGATCGCGAAAATCGATGCGATCTCTACCGGCTCAATTTCACTCGACTGGGCTGTGGGAATAGGCGGCATACCCCGCGGGAGAATTACGGAGATATTCGGTCCGGAAAGCTCCGGCAAGACGACGCTCTGTCTGAGCGTGATTGCAGAAGCCCAAAGGAAAGGCGGCATTGCTGCATTCATTGACGCGGAACACGCGCTCGATATGAATTATGCGAAAAGAATCGGCGTCGATACCAACAACCTTCTTCTGTCTCAGCCCGAATTCGGCGAACAGGCGCTCGACATAGTTGAAACTCTCGTCCGCAGCGGGGCTATCGATGTGGTCGTGATAGACTCCGTTGCAGCGCTTACTCCACGGGCTGAAATTGAAGGCGAGATGGGCGACGCCCAGATGGGTGCACAGGCTCGTTTGATGTCGCAGGCGCTGCGGAAGCTGACATCAGCCATCAACAAGAGCAATACTTCCGTTGTCTTCACAAACCAGCTGAGAAGCAAGATCGGGGTAGTTTACGGGAACCCCGAAACAACAACGGGCGGTAACGCCTTGAAGTTTTATGCGGCGCTTCGACTTGACATACGCAAACGGGATCACATCAAGGAGGGACAGGAGGTCGTTGGAAACAGAGTCCGTGTTAAGGTAGTTAAGAACAAGGTGGCCCCACCTTTCAAAGAAGTAGAATTCGACATTGCGTACAATGAGGGCATTTCGAAAGTGGGCGACCTTCTGGACGTCGGTGTCGAACAAAATGTGATTCAAAAAAGCGGAACGTGGTTTTCTTATAAGAACGAGAGACTCGGCCAGGGAAGAGAAGCCGCAAAGAAGTATTTCCAGGAGAACGCGGCATCGCTGAAGGAACTGGAAACCGAGATCAGGTCGAAGCTCGGAATGAACGGTGCGATGAGCAGCGGCAGTGGAAGTCCGGCTCCGCAGGAAAAGGCCGAAAAGCCGAAGGAAACCCGGAAGCCGAAGGAATAGGCGCTGAACTTGCGCTGAGATATGCGTGTCCAGTCGATTGATAAGGCCCGGAGAGGCGGCAGGTTCATAGTTTCCTTCAGTGGGGGCATCGTGCTGACATTGAGCAAAGAGGTCGTCATTGATTTCGGACTTCGGCGCGACGATGAAATAGCTGAAGAAAAGTTCGCGGAAATAAAGGACGCTCAACTGTTCCATGACGTGTACATTGCAGCGGGCCGGCTTCTGAACTACCGTATGAGAACGTTTGCTGAGCTTAGTCAGCGACTTCAGAGGAAGGGTTTTCCGCAGACAATCGTGGAGAGAGTGATTGCAAAGCTGAGTGATCTCGGCCTCATCGACGACGCTAAATTCGCGGAAGCTTTTGTGGCAACCAAGACAGCTTCGAAACCGGTCGGACGAAGGGAACTCGAGAGAGGGTTGCGGGAAAAGGGAGTCGGGAAGGAAACAGTCGAGAAGGCCGTGTCGCAGGTGCGGGACGAGCAGACCCAGATGAGACTCGCCCTTGCAGCCGCGGAATCAAAATTGAAGTCTCTGAAGCGTTTTGAACCGCGCAGGAGACCCGAAAAGCTGGCCGCGTTCCTTGCAAGAAGAGGTTTCGACTGGGACATAATCAGGAAAGTGACTCGAAAGATATTCAAAGGTGACATGGATGCAGTCGATCTTTAAGAAGAATAGTTTCAAAGTCATGCTTCTCGTTTCATTCCTGCTTCTTGGCCTCTGGTTCATCTCACTCCTCGGAGGCGTGTTCATTCTTCTTATTTTATCCGTCCTGCTGACGTTTATTCTCTCGCCTCTTGTCGAGTGGCTGGAGGTAAAGGGATTAAGGAGGGCATACGGAATTCTTGTGACCTACGTTCTGATCGCCTTTGCACTCGTCGGTCTCCTGAGAACAGTGTTACCGCCTCTTGTTAACCAGGTTATAAGCATCGAGCAGTCGGCTCGGTCTCCGGGCTTCGCCAGGGAAATTCAAGAGGTCCAGACCAGCATACAGAGTAAGCTGCCGTTTATAGATTTCGGCGATGTATCGAACAAAATCAGCCAGGTACTCATTCAGCTGGCAAGCAAATGGCTGGAAATCCTGACGAGCGCCGGATCCATCCTGATGGTCCTGGTTATAGTGCCGTTCGTGACTTTCTTTTTCCTGAAGGACGGAGACGCGTTCATAAGAGGGTTTATGGCGCTTATTCCGAACAGGTATTTTGAGATGACGTTGAACGTCTTACACAAGATCGGAATTCAGCTTGGCCGCTATATTCGCGCGTGGCTTACCGAAGCCGCGATAGTCGGGGCTTTGTCGATCGCAGGGCTTGCTATCATGGGGGTGAAATACGCAGTCGTTATCGGAACTCTGGCAGGGATAGCGAATCTGATTCCTTACCTGGGACCGGTGGTGGGAGCGGTACCTGCCATAATTGTTTCCTTTGTCCAGACGGGCAACTTCGGCATGCTGCTCCCGATAGTCATTCTTTTTGTGGCGATCAGACTCACCGACGACATGATCGTTGTGCCCGCCGTTTACTCACGCGGGGTTTCGATCCATCCGCTGACTGTAGTACTTCTGATACTCATCGCTGCGGAGCTGGAAGGAGTGCTCGGCATGGTGCTGGCCGTGCCTCTTTACACAGTGTTCAGGGTTGTAGCAAAAGAAACTTACTGGGGTCTCGAATCTTACGGGATTACGAAACTTGAAGCGAAAAGAGAAGCAGTCAGGACTGGTTGACAATCTCCCGGCCGGGGAGGCCGGAAACCCACGGACTGATGCCGGCTAGGCGGCTTTCCTGACACGACCCTGCTTGATGCAGGACGCGCAAACCTTCATGCGCTTCATTTTACCATCGACCACGGCCCGAACGCTCTGAAGATTCGGATTCCATCTTCGGTTGGTAATATTGTGCGCGTGACTAACATTGTGTCCATACACAGGTTTCTTGCCGCAGACCTCACAGACTTTTGCCATCTAATTCTCCGAAATTTTAGATAATTTAACGTTCACGGGCTAATTTTCCAAGCCTTAAAACCATGATCGGATACTTAACGAGACATCTTATACCGCGAATTACGCGTACGAGTAACTCGAAATGCTGAAAGATGCGAATGGGGCATATTCGTGGTATTCGTAATTTAAAACGGGAGATCGTTCCTGAAAGCGGTGTTTACTACTTGTATTTAAGATCGGTTCATCAAAGAGTAGGATCGCCCTGGAAACTCCAGTGAGGCTTGTGCCTGATTCGGCAGAAGTTATGGAGGGGCCGGCTAAACGGTCAGCATCCGCCGGAAGTCGTTCTTGAACAAAGTTTTGTGTTGAAACTCCTTCCATCCGTTGATATATTTTTCTCCACATGCGAAGAGCGGAATTCCTTGAACAGACAAAATTGTCGGGCTGGCTGACAGGCATCGACCTTTGACCGGACTTAACCTGAAGACCATACTCGTTACAGGCGGAGCCGGTTTCATAGGCAGCAACTTCATCCGGACCTTCCTCGATAAGCATAAAGGCGTTGAAGTCATCAACCTTGACAAGTTGACCTATGCGGGGAATCTGGAAAGTCTGCACGGCATCGACGGAAATCCGTCATATCATTTTTACCGGGGCGACATCGCGGATGAAGCGTTTGTCCGCAGGCTTTTCAACGAATGGCATTTCGATGCGCTCGTAAATTTCGCCGCCGAGTCCCACGTGGACCGGAGTATTCTCGGCCCATCCGCCTTCATCGACACGAATGTGCGCGGGACGATGGTCCTGCTCGAAGCGGCCAGGGAATTCGGAGTCGGAAGATTTCTTCAGGTTTCCACCGATGAGGTGTACGGTTCGCTCGGTCAAACCGGAAAATTCACCGAGTCGACGCACATTTCGCCGAACAGTCCGTATTCGGCGAGTAAGGCAAGTGCCGACATGCTTGCCCGGGCCTGGTGGAAAACATTCGGTGTGCCGACGCTGATTACCCGCTGTTCAAATAACTACGGTCCCTTCCAGTTCCCGGAAAAGTTTATCCCGCTGATGATCGCTAACGCACTCCGGAACAAGAAACTGCCAATCTACGGCGACGGAATGAATGTGCGCGACTGGATTTACGTGGAGGATCACTGCGAAGCGATCGACGTAGTCCTGTCCAAAGGCAAGATCGGCGAAGTCTACAACATCGGCGGCGGAAATGAAATCGCCAACATCGAGATGGCCAGACTCATACTTTCCAAACTCGGGAAGCCGGAATCGCTACTTGAATTTGTCAAGGACCGGCCCGGGCACGACAGACGTTACGCTATGGATTCGTCGAAGGTGGAGATCGAACTCGGGTGGAAGCCGAATCAATCCTTCCGTGGAGGCATCGACCTCACCGTGAACTGGTATATCAAGAATGAGAACTGGTGGAAGCGCATCATATCGGGCGAATATCAAAAATATTACAAACTTCAATATGAGGAAAGATGAACGGAACATTGCAGCAGTTCAGGGCGAGAATTGATGAGAGAAAATTCAAGATCGGCGTCGTCGGGCTCGGATATGTCGGGCTCCCTCTCGCGGTAGAATTCGCGGCGAAAGGATTCCAGACGCTCGGGATTGATCTGGATACTCGCAAGATCGACAGCATCAGGAAGGGCAGGAACTATATCGACGATGTTGACAGGGAAGATTTCGACAAGGTCGTCAAATCGGGGACGTTGACTGCCGAAAGTAATTACATTTCAATCGGCACGTGCGATGCGATTTTTATTTGCGTGCCGACTCCCTTCACCCCTAACAAAGAGCCGGATATATCTTTCATCGTGGGGGCGGCGAAAGAGATCGCGAAACACCTGAGGAAAGACCAACTAATCGTCCTCAGGAGCACGACCTTCCCGAACACCACCGAAGGATACGTCCAGCCGATTCTCGAAGAGACCGGATTGAAAGCGGGAAGAGATTTTTTTCTCGCGTTCTCGCCGGAACGCATTGACCCCGGTAACAAGAAGTTCAGGACCAACAATATTCCGACGGTTGTCGGCGGGGTAAACGAGGCCAGCACGGAGCTTGCCGCGCTCGTCGTCAGTCAGAGTGTGAACGAAGTGGTCAGGGTTTCGAACCCGAAAGTCGCGGAGATGGAGAAGCTGCTGGAGAATATTTTCAGGAGTGTCAACATCGCGCTTGTGAACGAGCTGGCGCAGCTCTGCGACAGGATGGGAGGCATAAATATCTGGGAAGTGGTCGAAGCAGCCGCGACAAAACCCTTCGGTTTTATGCCTTTCTACCCCGGGCCGGGAATCGGGGGCCATTGCATTCTTATCGACCCTTACTATCTCGAATGGCTCGCGAAGGCGTATGACTTCCAGACAAATTTCATTTCTCTGGCCGCAGAAGTGAACGAGAATATGCCGTTCTACGTCAGGAACATGGTACAGCGCGAATTGAGCTTCAAACCGGTCAGTTTCAAGAAGGCAAAGATCCTTTTACTCGGGATTGCTTTCAAGAAGGACGTCGACGATACCCGGCATTCTCCGGCTTTGAAAGTGATGGAGCTCCTGCTTCAGGACGGGGCCGCGAATATATCCTATAATGATCCTTACGTCCCGAGAGCTCATGTCGACGGGAAAGATTTTGAGTCCGTCAAATTGACGCCGAAGCTCTTAAGGTCCATGGATTGTGTCCTCATTACGACCGATCACTCTTCATACGACTACGAATCGATAGTGAAGAATTCGAAATGCATTATCGACGCCCGGAATGCGACGAAGAACGTTAAGAAGGAGAGAGAGAAGATCGTTCTGCTCGGAGACGGGAAATGAGCGGGAAGCTCAAATTCGTCAGCGTGGTGGGTGCACGCCCGAATTTCATGAAGGTGGCGCCGCTCCACAGGGCATTCTCAAAAATCGGTTCCCTGCAGCATTTTATAGTCCACACCGGCCAGCATTACGACGCGAACATGTCGAAAGTCTTTTTTGAGGACCTCGAGCTGCCGAAACCAGACGTGTATCTCGGTGTGGGTTCCGGTTCGCATGCCGAACAGACGGCAAAAGTGATGGTCGAGTTCGAGAAAGTTCTGGTGAAAGAAAGGCCGGACCTTGTGGTAGTGGTCGGTGACGTTAACTCGACGGTCGCCTGCAGTCTTACCGCCGCGAAGTTGCTCATCCCGGTGGCGCACGTCGAGGCAGGTCTTCGGAGTTTCGACAGGACGATGCCGGAGGAGCTGAACCGGATGGTTACCGACGTGCTCAGTGACTACCTCTTCGTCACGGAGGAGAGCGGCGTAATGAACCTGCGGCACGAAGGTATCGAAGAGAAGAAAGTCTTCCTTGTCGGGGACGTGATGATAGATTCGCTTATTCTATACCGGGAAAAGGCGAAACGGTCGCGGATCAAAGACTCCTTCGGCTTGACTGGAGGTGCATATACTCTCGTCACCCTGCATCGTCCGAGTAACGTCGATGATAGAGAGAACCTCTCGAAGATCCTCCGGATCTTCGAGGGTATTTCCGGATCGGGCAAAATCATTTTTCCCATCCACCCGCGGACCAGAAAACGGATCGAAGAGTTCGGCCTTTCACGGAGATTTCAGGAGGTCGATAGTCTTGTTCTTGCTGACCCGCTCGGCTATCTTGACTTTCTTAATCTCATGATGGATGCGAGGATACTGCTGACAGACTCCGGCGGGATTCAGGAGGAAACGACCTTCCTCAATATTCCCTGTGTGACGATGCGAGAAAACACGGAGCGTCCGTCGACTATCGAGGTCGGGACCAACGTCCTTACCGGTCTCGATGTCGACAGGGTTATCGGGCTTACGCGAGAGTGTTACGGAGGGAAATGGAAAGTCAGCAGAGTCCCGGATTTGTGGGACGGCAGAGCGGCGGAGAGAATCGCGGATATTTTGATGAATTCTTCCGGAGAGATGTCTTCGATAGGAAGTAACAAAGTTACTAAGGAGTTGGATAAGTGAGCGAAACAGAAGTGAAGAGATCGATTTCCTGGGAATTCCTGGAATTGTGCTATGCATGGAGGAAATTTATTGCAGTGGCGACAACCGTCTTTGTCGTCCTGGGAATTGTCCTCGCGTTATTGCTGCCAAAGGAATATCAAGGCGTGGCGTCCGTTTTACCGTCACAAAAGAGTGCGATGCTTGGGATGCTCGGCACCGGGGTGGGTTCTACTGTCAGCAGCCTCGCGAAGCAGTTCGCTCCGCTGGTCGGGGGAGGCGAGACACAGATTGGATCGGGTTTCAGTTATCTGGCAATATTGAATAGCCGCGATGCGATGGCGAGAGTGGTAAAGAAATTTGATTTGACGGCTGTGTACTCGATCGGAGACTCTTCTGTTGACAAGGCAATAAAGGAATTGCGCAGCAACACCGATTTTCAGATCGATAAATATGGCGCCGTAATAGTGAAGGTGTTCGACGAAAGCCCGGTCCGTGCCGCAGCGATGGCAAATTATTTCGTGAGTATCCTTAACGAAATCAATGGAAGCCTGTCGTCGGAAGATGCAAGAAACCTGAGAATGGTGATTGAGGCGCGATACCTGAAGAATATCAGCGACCTGGAAGATGCCGAAGATAGTATGAAAGTGTTCCAGCAAAGATACGGTGTGTTCTCTTTGCCGGACCAGGCGAAGGCCTCCGTTGTCGCAGGAGCCGAGCTCGAATCGCAGCTCATCCTGGCGCAGGTGAGACTCTCTGTGCTTGATAAGCAGCTCAGTGCCGGGTCTCCGGAAATTGAAACACTTAAGCAGCAGATCGAAGCAATCCGGCAAAAGATAGGCGACTTAAGAAGTGGCAAGGATATGGTCGGAGGGGAAAATCCTGGCGTTCTGTTGCCATTCAAGGAAATGCCCGGCCGGGCGATGCAGTATGTGGATTTGTACAGAGATGTGGAAATTCAATCCAAACTGCTCGGATTGATTTACCCCATGTATGAGCAGGCCAAACTCGAGGAAGCTCGCGAAACGCCGACAGTACTGGTGTTGGATCGTGCGGTCCCACCCGAGAAGAAGGCACGGCCGCTGAGAGCATTGATCGTCCTCTCCGCTCTCGTTCTCGGTTTTGCACTTTCGGTCCTGTTTGCAATGTCCGTGAACTCCGGATTGAGCCAGCCCGGCGATGAGGGTTCGCTGCGTTACAGGTATAGGGTGTGGTCCGTGCGCATCGCGGGTCGGTTCGCACCTCAGAAGCCAGAATCTACTTAACCCCTGTTTCGTCGATCATGTTTGTTGTTCCTGTTATCACCGCCGCGGTCCTCGCTCTGGCTCTTTACATCTATATCCTGGCGGATGATAAAAGATGGCTGGTGGTAGCAATTATCAGCCATATCTTGCTTTTTCTGAGGGTGACTAAGGGTGCCGGCGAGACCCCTGCACTTGGGCCTGCCGAAATAGTCTTCTCCCTGATCTTCTTCCCCGGCCTGCTTCTATGGTTCGTCAGGAGGTTTCAAACCCGCGAAAAATTTGTGGAAGGGTGGGAGGACATTGTCACGATCGTATTTATTTTATATGCTTTCCTGGGGATCGGCATAGCGGTTTATCAGGGGTTCTCGCTGCAGAAAGGGTTCAGGGAATTCCTCTTATTCGTTCCGTTGCTTTTCATTTTTCCGGTGAGAAAGGAGGCAGCAAAAAAGAACGGCCGACAACTTATCATCTGGGCGTTACTGCTGCTCTCAGCCTGCGTAGCGGCGTACATCATCGCACGGTATCGGGTTGACTTATTGGTTGCAAAATATCTCTGGCAGGTCGCCGCAAACAGGCAGCAGAAAGAGGAGAGCCTGTATATGACCGCGATCATCATATTGTTTGCGTTTCTTGTCGGAACTCGATATTCGAAAGGTATCATCCTGCCGCTCCTGGCCCTGGAGCTCTTCGCACTTGCGATAACATTTTCGAGAGGTTACTGGATCACGACGGCGTTAGGAATTGTAAGCCTTGTATTCCTCCTGAAGGGCGTCGCTCGCCGGCGACTAATCGTGTTTTCGGGTGTGGCAATTTCTCTGGCCGTCATCGTGGCCCTTGCTATCTTCCCGGGACTTTTTGGATCTGTTATTGCCGGGCTTGGAGAACGGTTGTCTTCAATATCCATCAATACACTCTCGTTGCGGGATCGGCTCGTCGAATCACAGGCGGTGGTCGGTAAGGTTGAGGCTAATCCGGTCATCGGTTACGGTTTGGGATCGTTGTTCTCCTTTTTTGATATAATCCATAGCCGCACGCTCGAGACCTGGTACATACATAATGCCTATTTGTTCCTGCTGTTCAAATTCGGATTGGCAGGGTTCCTCCTTTTTCTCACGATGTACCTGAAACGGGTATCCACCCTATTTAAACTATGGCGGAAAACGCAAAGCACGGCGGATAATGCTCTCGTCTCTGCGATGCTTCTGATTCCCCTTATGATGCTCTTTATCAGTGTAACTTCGCCGCAGTTCGACGATAGAGGCTCGCTCCTCATACTTGCGATAGTGTGGGGCCTTGGTGAAGCGATGTGGAAGTATCGGACTGATTGATGCTTGAACGTCAGAGCATTGCAAGGAACTTGGGCTGGCTTGCATTAGGCAACGTAGCGGTGAAACCGTTTTGGTTTGTGTTCCTGCTGTTGACCGCGAGGCTGCTCGGATCTGCCGGATACGGCCAATTCATGTTTGCCATTTCACTCGTGACGGTGGCTGCGGCTGTCCTCGAAGGAGGTCTGGACATACTCACGGTTCGCGAGATCTCAACTGATCCCCGGAAGTATGAAAGATATTTGGGGCATACCGTAACTTTTAAACTGCTTTCCGGCCTCATCGGAAGCGCGGCGGTGGTTGCTATAACTGTTTTGCTCGGCATGGGAAGAGAGGTGATTACCCTTGTCTTCTTTGCCGCCTTCTTCAGTGTTTCGAACACTCTCCTTTTGCATTTCAGGTTCATATTCAGATCGTTTGAGGTTTTTAAATACGAAGCACTATCGGTGATTTTGGAGAAGACCTCCGTGATCGCTTTATGCGGTGCCGTCCTCTTGATGCACAAAAGTGTCGTGGCATATATGATCGGGTATGCTTCCGCGTATTGCATCACATGCCTTGTGACATTGGCAGTTCTGCTTGTGAAGATCGGCATGCCGAAAATGCAGTTGAGCCTTTCCTATTTTTGGTCGGAAATACTCAAGCCTGCTCTGCCGTTTGCCATCATGAATCTCTTCATAATCATCTATTTCAGGGCCGGTACAATCATGCTGAAGGCTCTAACCGGTCAAGAGGAACTTGTCGGATACTACAATGCAGGATACCGCCTGGTTGAATCCTTCATGCTTTTCCCGACGATAATTGTCGCGCCGATCTACCCTGTTATTTCCAGAATCAGGGACAATCCGGAGGAAGTCCGGCGTGTGATGAGTGAGGCAATGCGGGCGCTCTTGTTTGTCGGGGTTTCCATAGCATTGCCGATTCTCATTTTCAGGCAAAAACTTACGTTGCTCCTCTTCGGCGAAGGATACCGAAACGCCGTAGCTTGCGTGGGCATATTGGCGTTGACGATGATTCCGATCAGTATCGAATACGCGGCAGGGACTCTCGTCGCCGCGCTCGGAAGACAAGGTAAGTCTAACTGGTTCGTTTTCGCTACGACTGTATTGAATCTTGTACTGAATTATTTCCTGATAAGGGAATTCAGTGCGTACGGAGCTTCATGGACAACGGTGTTGACGGAGACGTTCCTCGTCATCTGCAACTTGGTCCTCGTTCGTGACTACATTGACTGGCATCGGTTACTGAGTTTGCTGTTGAAATTCACTCTTCCGCCTTTATTAGTGGGAGCTCTAATGCTGACGCCGATAGGTGAGGCCAGTTTCTCCATACAGATTGTCATAGCTGGGGTAGTCATGCTCGGAGGTTATTTTTTGTTGAAATTGATCACGGTCGACGACCTCAAGAAACTATTGCACGCTGTCGCTTGAGGATGGTCTGAGTGTCCTTCGGCGTATCGACGACAAGATTAGAGGATTGGCGATTTGAGCGAGCAGGGTTATAACAGGGAATACTTCTCCAGCTACGAGACGAAGGGGCGCATTTTCAAAAATGCACGGGGACGGCGATGGCATCAGTCTGCATATTGGATGCGATTTCTCTCCCGCCATTTCGCGCCGACTGCAAGTGTCCTCGAGGTCGGGTGCGGACTCGGGTACTTCTCCCAGGTTGTCTCAAGGAAATTCAGATACATTGGGACCGACATCGCATGGTTCCCGCTTCATACTTCCCGCTCAAGGAATGAGCCCGCAGATCTCATCCAATGTGACGCGGCGAGACTTACGTTCCGCCAGGAAAGTTTTGACGTCGTGTTCGCATTCGATTTGTTGGAGCATATTCCGCAGCCGCGCCTTGCGATCTCAGAGATGTACAGAGTCCTGCGAAAGAACGGGCGGCTGATCGCGACTACGCCAAACATAAGATCACTTGGAAACAGGATAAAAGCCGGTTCAAAGGTCCTGACCCCTTCAATGTACACAGACAAGACTCATGTGAGCCTGCTGAGCCCCGAAGAGTGGTCCGGTCTGTTTCTTGACGCAGGCTTCGAGATCGCCCGGGCCGGGGCCGACACTCTCTGGGATATCCCTTACTCGACGAAGGTGCCACCGGCTCTCCAGAAGATGGTTCTCATACCCTTCAATTGGTGTGTCAGCTATCTGTTCGGGAGTCTGCCCTGGACGCTCGGTGAAAATCTTGTTTTCATTTGTAAGAAATGAAGAACGCCCTTGTCATACATCCGCAGTTTGAAGTGATCGGAGGAGCCGAGATCGTCTCTCTCCGAATAATCGGATGGCTGATTGAGTCCGCGGGCCTTGAAGTGACTTTGATGACGCTGCTTCCTTTGGACACCGGCACTCTGGTTCGAGCGGGTGTGTCTGCCGATACCGCCGGCAAAATAAAGTTTGTGACGGCGGCGTGCCCCCGGTTTGTCGCGGCGGCCAGGAGTAAATTCCACCTTCTTAAGTTGGCTTACCTGCACAGAAGTGCGCGACGGGCTTCCGGGGATTTCGATGTCCTCGTAAGCACATATAATGAAGTCGATTTCGGCAAACCGGGAATCCAGTATATCCATCACCCGTCTTTTCCCGGTCGGTCTGTATTGCAAGACCTTGGTATGATCGACTCGGGAGGCCTTCTGGACAGTGTCCCGCTACTAAACTCCATTTATCGCGCGCTGGTGTCTGCAATATCAGGTGACAAAGTTGAGGGGTTCAGGCGGAATATAACGTTGGTCAATTCACATTTCATGAAGCAGGTTATAGAGCAGGTCTACGGAATCAGTGGCCAGGTCGTATACCCGGCATTTATTGATGAAACAAACCGGCGTCCGCCCGACTGGAATGGCAGGGATTTGAGATTTGTGTCTGTCGGGCGTATTGCACGTGATAAGAATTTTCTGACTCTGATTGAATATTATTCATCGCTTCACAGGGTATTTCCATCGGCCGATTTTGTAATAGCCGGAAGAAGATCGGATAAGGAATACGAGACTTCAATTGTTGAAAAGGCAGTCAAGCTCGGTGTCCCATTGCGGATGTTGAAAGACCTCCCTGACAGCGAGATGAAAGCTCTTCTGATGTCGAGCAAATTTTATGTCCACCCCAAAATAAACGAACACTTCGGGATGGTAATAACCGAAGCCGCAGCTATGGGTTGCCTTCCGCTAGTACATGCTTCCGGAGCGTCGAGGGAAATCGTGGGGTCGCCGATGTTACTATTCACATCGGCTGCTGAACTTGTCGAACGAGCGAGGGTTCTGCTTGAAAATGAAGCGGAGAGGAAGAAAGCGGTCGGTGCATTGGAAAAGGAATTGGTGAAGTTCAAGTCGAGCGCCTTTTATGCGCGGCTTGAAGAGGTACTTGGACCGAATCTATGAAAGGGTTCTGCGAATTGAAATCCGGGGATACCGGCTCAGTTTCAATCCGCGGGTCTCACCGCAAAGACGCAAAGTGAAATAACATTCTCCCCTGGATATGCAACCGGGACGCAAAGCCCTTCAAACCTGTGTCCAAATGCAACCGCCCGTCATTCTTGGCGTCTCTGGCATATAGCCCTTCCACGAAATTTATGTATTTCTTTCTTTGCGCCTGAGCGTCATTGTGGTTAGATCCAGACCGAGCCACTTCCAATCCAGGAAAAAGAATTTGCGCCACTCGTAGAGTAACGGGTTTACTTTGAATTCTTCTCACTTTCGACGGCTATGGTAAGTCGAGCCGATCGTTTCGGCCAGAAATCGTGGGTCATCCGAGTCTTGTAATTCTGCCTGATTTTTGATAGTTTTCCGGGTGAGAATTCTGCAGATTGCCACCAAGGTGCCTTATCCTTTGAAAGATGGTAGCAGGGTCGGGATTTTCAATCTTACAAAACAATATTTGAAACACGGCGGAGAAGTCCATTTCGCTGCACCCGTCGATGACGAAATAGTCGATCCACGGTTCACATCGATGGTCAGCTTCACTCCTCTGCCGAAAATCAAAGGATATTCTGTGGCGGGCGGGATCAGAAACCTGTTTGGCTCTCTTCCCTATAATATGGAACGATACTTCGACAGATCGGGCCTTGACAAATTGAGGGAAGTCTATCGGAAAGGGTCTTTTGATTTTATCCACATCGATCATCTTCATATGGCGCCTTACGGGCTGGAACTGAAAAAAGAGTACGGCGCAAAGGTCGTCCTCCGCGAACATAATTTCGAGTCGGATATAATGGGCCGTGTGTCCGAGCACATCGATAACCCGTTCGTGAGTATGTACGCCGGACTACAGCATTCAAGAATGCTGAAGTTCGAGTCGGGAATACTAAGTAAAGTCGACCTCGTTCTGCCGATCTCCGGGATTGATGAGAAAAAAATGTCCGGACTCGTCCCGGGAATGAAGTCGATCGTCGTCCCGGCCGGGGTGGATTTTGAAAAGTTTGTCACGTCGTCTTCTTCGGAACCTAACCGTGTTCTGTTCCTATCGAGCTTCGACTGGCTTCCTAACATAGACAGCTTCCGTTACTATATGAAGAAAATTCTGCCCAGGTTGCGGGCCATAGCTCCGCACATCACGACAATTATTGCCGGCAAAGCTACGGACAAATTGGCTTCTTCAGAAATAGGTGAGGGTTGCGAGGTTGTAGGGTACATCGATGATTTCAACAGATTTGCCTCGATGGCTTCGATTGCCGTGATACCGCTGAGGATAGGTTCCGGAATCAGGATCAAGTTGCTCGAGCTCATGGCGTTGGGAATGGCGGTTGTGTCGACGTCGGTCGGTGCAGAAGGGATCGACATCGAGGACGGAAAACATTTGCTGCTGGCTGATTCCGCAGAGGAATTCGCCGAGAAGATCTTCTATCTTTCCAAGTCACCGGATGTTGTGAGGGAGCTCGGGAAAAACGCGAGGAAGTTGGTTTCTGAAAAGTATACCTGGGAATCCGTCGGCAATAAGCTCATCGATGCTTGCAGGACAATTCTATAAAAATGTCTGAACTACTTAGCGTCTTGTTCTGGGGGGCCGTTCTTCTGATCATGCATTCTTATGTCATTTATCCGTTATCGCTCATTGTCCTTTCGGTTTTCAGAAAACGTTACGTGTTCAGAGACAGCGGCCGTAATTCGGTGAATAAAATTTCCATACTCATTTCCGCTTACCAGGAGGAAAAAACCATCGAGGAGAGAGTCAGGGGATTCCTCGCCCTCGATTATCCCTCTTTTGAGATCATCATTGGCGTAGACGGTGCGACAGATCGAACAACCGAGGTGTTGGGCCGGATTGAAGATCCGAGGCTGAGGGTCGTGCCATTCGAAAAAAACAGGGGTAAGGTGTGGGTGCTGAACGATTTGCAGAAGCTTGCTGCGGGCGGCATCTTAATGTTCACGGATGCAAACACGAGACTCCATGCCGGGACTCTCAGGAAACTGGAGAGGCATTTCTCGGATGAGAGAGTCGGGGGGGTTTGCGGACGACAGGAAATCCTGCCTCCCGAAGAACCCGGCGGGCTAAAGCTGGAATCGGAGTACTGGGCATTCGAAGGCTGGCTGAAGAAGCTTGAAGGTGACCAGGGCATGACATTGGGCGGCAACGGTGCCGTCTACGCGATTAGACGGGAGCTGTTTGTACCGTTTGCCACGCACGCCCGCATCGCAGATGACTTCGTCCTGCCGCTAAAAGTGATCGAGCAGGGCTACTACTTTGTCTACGAACCGGAAGCGCTTGCGATTGAGCAATCCGGCGATTTGAGGGGTGAGTTCGCGCGGAAAATACGGATCGGCGCAGCGGTCATCGCCACGATGGGGGCCCTGAAATCTCTGCTTAATCCATTCGGAGGCTTTGCTGCTTACTCGCTCTGGTCGCACAAGATAATTAGATGGGGAGTGCCGCTTCTTCTGCCGATATTGTTGGTTTCCAATTTGTTCCTCGTTTCTCAAGGAGCCTTTTTTTATTATGTGATGGTGGTTCAGGCCGCATGTTATGTCATTGCTGCGATCGGAATTGTCGGACTTCTCAACGGGAAACATATACCTGTTGCTTCACATCTGGCATATTTCGCCGCTGCAAATGGAGCTCTAATGGTTGGATACGTGAACGCAATCGTTAAACGACCGGAGACTAAATGGGAAGTCTCGAGAAACTGACGACGAAGCAGGGGGATATCCTCTTCCTCCTGGCCGTCGACTCCGTGTCGATGATTTGCGCGAACGCGATCTATTACTATTTCCGCATCCAGAGCGGTCTTTTCCGGGTTATGACGGTTCCGGATTTCTGGGGGCCGGTCGTCCTGTTGTCCGTCTTCTTCATGTTCCTGTTTTGGTTTTGGGGACTCTACAAGTTTACTTATCTCAGTTCCAGATTGGATGAGGTCATCGCGGTATTGAAGGTCGTCTCTCTCGGAGTGTTCATACTTTTCTTTGCCATTTTCTTCGATGATGCGACATCAGGGAGAATACCCCACCTGCGACTGTTCATCATCTTTTACTGGTGTATCATAGTTCTGTTTGTCTCGATATCGAGAGTGGGTCTCAGAACCCTTCAGAAGCAATTGCTGATGAGAGGGATCGGACTGCGCAACGTCATAATAGTCGGCTCCGGGGAGAGAGCGCGCTCGGTCTATGATCTTGCGAAAAAATACAGGAGTCTGGGGTACGAACCAATGGGCTTTGTGGGAGTGAAGCAGTCGGAAAGAGATGCAGACTTACCGGCTCCGCTCCTTTCATCCGCGTCCGACCTCAACGAAACAATAGAGAAATATCAGGCCAAGGAAGTCATTGTCGCTCTCGAAGAAAACGAGAAGGAGAATCTGTATAGTATCATATCAAGCATCAACGGTGCCGATGCCTCGATAAAGATTGTACCGGATCTTTACGATTCCATAGCCGGACAGGCACGCACGTCTCAACTTTACGGTTTCCCCCTGATCGATGTAGTCCCGCAGCTGATGCAGCAGTGGCAGGTGGTGACGAAACGCTTGATCGATATTTTGGTATCCGGGATAGCTGTCGTCGTCGGTCTCCCTCTCTGGATAATCGTGGCTGCCGCCATCAGGATTGAATCGAGGGGTCCGGTTATATACAAGCAAGTGAGGGTGGGGAAAGATCAGAAGAGTTTCACGCTGTACAAGTTCCGATCGATGTACGTCGATGCAGAGAAGCAGACCGGCCCGGTCTGGGCATCGAAGAACGATCCGCGCGTGACGAGAATCGGCAGGATATTGAGAAGATCCCACCTGGATGAGACGCCGCAATTTTTGAATGTGCTGAAAGGAGAGATGAGTCTCGTGGGCCCGCGCCCGGAAAGACCCTATTTCGTAGACAAGCTCGCAGTGGAGATCCCGCTTTATAAGAGAAGATCCAAAGTGCAGCCCGGCCTCACCGGGCTCGCAAGGGTTAAATACAAGTATGACGAGAGTATCGAAGATGTAAAAATAGATCTGCAATACGATCTCTATTACATTGAAAATATGTCGCTACGATTGGATTTCCAGATATTGTTTTGGACAATCTTCCATGTCCTGCTTGGAAAGGGACACACGTGATGGACGATCTGGTTGTCGGAGTGATCCAATTATCCTGGCATAGAGGAGATGGCATAGTCCGTCGGACGGGATTTACCCGGCGGTGTTTGACTTTCAACCCTCATAGATGTATTAAACTGAATTTCGGATTGAACCGACTAGAGGTGTGAGCGACTGATGACTGAGGAAATCAAAAAAGTTCTCGTAATTATCCCCACATACAATGAGGCTGAGAATATCGGTGCTGTCATTCCGAGAGTCCTCGAAGCCTGCTCGAATTCCGATGTACTTGTTGTCGATGATAATTCGCCCGATGGGACTCAGAAAATTGTCGAGAGCATATCCCAGAAGGATCAGCGCGTGCACCTGATTTCCCGCAAGAACAAAGGCGGGTTGGGCACCGCTTACCTCGCCGGGTTCAAATACGCGATAGAAAACGGCTACGACTATGTGGTCGAAATGGACGCCGATCTCTCCCATGAACCTGCCGAGATACCGCGCTTCTGCAGGGCGCTTCTGGATCATGCCGATGTCGCGATCGGGTCGCGCTACACTTTCGGGGTTTCTGTTTTAAACTGGCCGATGAAGCGGCTCCTTCTTAGTTACAGTGCCAACATTTTTGCCAGAGTGGTGACCGGTGTACCTGTAAATGACATGACAAGCGGTTTCAAGGCCTTCAAGATCGAAGTCCTGAAGTCGATAGATCTGAAGTCGATCAGATCTAACGGTTACGCTTTTCAGGTGGAGATGAACGTGCGCGCATACCGAAAAGGCTTCAGGATCGTGGAAGTGCCGATAGTGTTCACCGAAAGGCGGA
>JAJYJD010000319.1 GCA_021789755.1 Bacteroidota bacterium | reverse complement strand
TACCAGGGCTGGGCATACTGCGCGCGGACGGGCGACATTGAAATTTTCCTCGCTTATTTCGAAAGGGAATGCCCGCAATCGCAGATACGCGGCGCGAAGCTGAGCAGCGTCTACAGGGCTCAGTGGTTCAACCTGCGCAACGGGACATGGCTCAACGTAGATGACGGAACACTAGTGTCAAACAGGATCGGCATCATTATGCTGCCGAAGTTTCCTGATGATGAGGACTGGGGCCTGCGCCTCTCTGTCAGGGACCTCTTGTCAGGAAATAGTCGGGACATCATCGTCCGCGTGTGGTCGTCGCCCAGATAATGACGACAGGCACGATTCTTCTCCCCTTGAAGTTCTTCATCGGCAGAGCTAAATTTTCCTACACTTACCATAAATCCTGAAAGAGGTGACAAATGAAGCTCTTCGTTTGTGTCAACCAGGTCCCGGATACAGAAACAAAAGTGAAAGTCGGTCAAGACGGCAAAACCATTGACCGGTCCGAGATCAATTTGATTCTTAACCCTTACGACGAATTCGCAATCGAAGCCGCACTGCAATTGAAAGACAAGAACAGCGGTGAAGTCACGTATGTCTCGGTCGGAGGCGATTCACACAAGGAAGTGATCAGAAAAGCCCTGGCAATGGGGGGAGATAAGGGAATTCACATCAAGACCGACAATGCCGGCGATTCATATTCAGTCGCGATGATGTTGGCAGCGGCGCTCAAAGATACCGGCGCCGATATTATTTTCTTCGGAAAACAATCCATAGACTACGACGATTCTGCCGTAGGAACGATGGTCGCGGAAATGCTCGGGCTGCCGTCGGCTTCCGTGGTAGTGAAGCTGGATGTCGACGTCAGCTCGAAGAAGGCCGTTTGCGAAAGAGAGATCGAAGGGGGCAAAGAGACCGTGGAACTGACGCTTCCATGCGTCATCACTGCACAGAAGGGTTTGAACGATCCGCGATATCCTTCGTTGAAAGGAATAATGGCCGCGAAGTCGAAACCGATACAGGAAATTACACCCTCGGGGGCCGAGTCACTGACCGAAGTAGTAGCGATGAGGAAGCCGCCGGCGAAGCAGCCCGGCAAGATACTCGGGACAGACAAGAGCGCCGTTCCGGAACTGGTTAAACTCCTTCACGAAGAAGCAAAAATCATCTAAGCATCGAGGAAATTAAATGAAGATAATAGCATTCGCGGAAACCAGCCATGGCCTTCAGGAGGCCGGGAGTAAGTTCAAGAAAGTTGCATTTGAAGCGGCACATGCCGCGTCGCGTCTCGCCGGGGAACTCGGCGGAGAAGCCGAAGCGCTCGTCATCGGAAAGGGAGTCGAATCGATCGGCCCGGAACTCGGCGGCTACGGGATGAAAAAGGTCCGTGTTGTCGAAGACGAAAAGCTGAGCCAGTACTCAGCCACCGCTTACGCGAAGGCTATCGCGTTCGTTGTCGAGTCCGTGTCGGCTGATGTCGTGATATTCCCGGCAAGCGCCATGGGTAAGGACCTGGCGCCAAGAGTCGCGGCCAAACTCAAGGCCGGACTGGCGGCAGACTGCATCGCTCTGAAAGCCGAAGGCGGCTCTGTCCTAGCGACCCGTCCGGTCTACGCGGGCAAAGGACTTATCGACGTGAAAATTAATTCACCAAAAAAGGTCTTCACGCTGAGACCGAACGTTTTCAGTCCCGGCGCGCCGAACGGCTCCCCGGCATCGGTTGAGAAGATTGCTGTGGATTTGAAGGACTCCGACTTCACGTCGCGCGTCACAGGCGTATCGGTAGCAAAGGCCGGCAGGCCCGATTTGACTGAGGCGAACATAATAGTCTCCGGCGGGAGAGGATTGGGCGGACCGGAGAATTTCAACATCGTCGAAGGTCTGGCAGACGTGCTCGGCGCGGCAGTCGGCGCGTCAAGGGCGGTTGTCGACGCGGGATGGAGGCCTCACGACGATCAGGTCGGGCAGACCGGAAAGACGGTCTCACCTTCGCTCTACGTTGCGGTTGCAATCTCCGGTGCAATACAGCACCTGGCAGGGATGTCGTCGTCGAAGTACATCGTCGCGATCAATAAGGACAAGGATGCTCCGATATTTCAAGTTGCCGATTACGGAATTGTGGGGGATGCTTTTGAAATAGTTCCAGAACTCACGAGCCAGCTGAAAAAGGCTCTTGGAAGAGAATAGTTGATTCCGCAAATTGAGCTGGAATGAGGAGGACGATATTTGGATAAAGTGTTGGTTGACATACTCGGGCTTTCTCCAAGTCCGTCGAGCCCGGGTGCTTACGCTTTGATATTGAAAGAGACAGAGGGAGATCGCAGGCTTCCCATCATCATCGGGCAATTCGAAGCGCAGGCAATTGCGCTCGAACTCGAGGGGATCAGGCCGCCGAGGCCGCTCACTCATGATCTCGTGAAGAACGTCCTCGATTCACTCGGCAATAGTCTTTCCGATGTGCTGATCAGCGAACTGCGCGAGGGAACATTCTACGCGCGTCTTAACCTGGAAGGCAATTCAATAAGTCACGAAATAGATGCCAGACCGAGCGATGCCATAGCCATAGCCATAAGGTTTGGCGCTCCGATCTATGTCGCGGAATCAGTTATGGAGGAAGCCGCGACCGTTCCGGACAAGGACGAGGGCGACGAAGAGATCGAATCAAAGGGAGAAAAACCCAAAAAGAACCGGGAACGGTCGCCTGCTTACACGAAAGAGTCCAAGATGGAACAACTTCAGAAGGAACTAACCGACGCAATTAGCCGAGAGGATTACGAAAGAGCCGCAAAGATCCGTGACGAGATCAGGCGGCTTCAACTCGGCGACTGATCCGCACATAAAAGGACGGAGGTCCGAATGAAACTTGTTGCCCTGGCTTTCGCGGCGCTTTCCATGGCCGTCATTTCGTCGCCAACATTGCAGGACATGCTCAAACAGAGCGACGAACTCTTCAACAAATTCGATAACAAAGGTACTTTCCAGTTACTTCTAAATGCCGACAAGGAGTTCCCGGGCAACGCCGAAGTCCTTTGGAGGTTGTGCCGTGTCGAAACTCATATTGCAGACCACATGCCCGCCGTAACCGATGAAGAGAAGGACGCCCAGCTCAAGGTGTACCATACGGCACTTGATTACGCCGACAGCGCAGTGACTGCGGACCCGAAGAGCTCAATGGCCTACACCTACCGTGCGGTGGCAAACGGAAAGATTGCGCTTTTCAAGGGCGTTTTCAGCGTGGGCGGGATTGTTAAGCAGGTCAGGAACGACTGCGAGAGTGCAATCGCTCTCGACCCTGACAACGCCATAGCTTATTATGTTCTGGGCAGGACCCATGCAAAGCTGGCCGATAAGCCGGTAATGTTCCGGTGGCCGCTCGGGCTGGCCTGGGGAAATCTCGACGATGCCATCAAGTTCTTCCAGAAGGCCGTTTCACTCGATCCCAACTTCGTCATGTTCCGCCTCGACCTGGCAAAGGCATACGTGAAGGATGACGAAGATGAGAAGGCGAAGGAGCAGCTTTCGGCGATCCCCACGATTCCAAAGCGGGATGAAGACGACGATTCGCTGAAGACGGTTGCCGCGAACCTTCTCCAGGAACTCAACAAGAAATAGGAGTTAAGCGGCAGTTTTGCCGTAGAGAGACTTACCTATCCTGCACCTTTCGCAGCGCTTTTCCGAACAGAGCGCCCGGTACAGGTGAAGCGCTCCCTGCTGGGTCACGACAGTACCGAACACATTGTCGCCGCCGAAGAGGCCCTCTTTTACGGTGAGGACTATCGCATTATCCGCGGTGGGAGGAT
>JAJYJD010000318.1 GCA_021789755.1 Bacteroidota bacterium | reverse complement strand
GCTTCCTCACCGCGCGGAGCGCCTGAGATACACTGAAGCAGCGCTGAACCGACAACGATGCCGTCGGAGAATCGGGAAATCTTCCCGGCTGCTTCAGGCGTCGAAATTCCGAATCCCACAACGAACGGCTTTTTCGTCAGTCTCCTCACCCGTTCCAGGAAAACCGTAACATCACCCGTCACAAGGTCCTTCCTTGCGCCTGTCACCCCGGTCACGGAAACGCAGTAACTCAGGTCGGTGGTGGCTTCATCTATTTTGCCGACTCTTTCGTCATCGGACGTCGGCGCGATGAGAAGTACAAGGCTGAGCCCGGCGTCCTCGATTTCTTTCTTCAGCCGGCCAGACTCCTCGAGTGAAAGGTCGGGCATGATGACGCCGTCTGCACCGGCGTCGCACAACTTCGCGGCGAAGTCTTTGCCAACGCCGTTCAGAAAAGAGTTTACATATCCCATCAATATCACGGGGAGTTGTGAAGTTTTACGGAATTCCCTGACGAGATCAAGTATCCGTCGCGGTGTCATACCGTTCTCTATCGCTGCTTGCGCCGCATGCTGGATTACCGGACCGTCGGCAAGCGGGTCGCTGAAAGGTATGCCGAGCTCGACTAAGTCCACCCCGGCGTCTTCAGCCGCCTTCAGTACCCTCAGCGTAGAGTCGCCGTGCGGGAACGCCGGCATAATATACGCGCTCAACAGTTTTCTCGTGTCGCCGCCGGCTCGGTCTATCATCGACTTTATTCGGGTCAATTCAAAAACTCAGCGAGAGATTTGGAGTTGGCAGCAGCGTCAGATCGGAAACCATTCCGTACTTAAGGTATTTGAAATGGGCGGCGATCCCGATCATCGCCGCGTTGTCCGTACAATACAGCGGTCTGGGAAAAAAGGCTTTCATGCCCATCGAAACCGCGGCAGCCCGCAGCGACTCACGTAACCCGCGGTTCGCGGCAACACCTCCCGCAACTGCAATAGACCTGACATTGAACTTCTGTGCAGCAGTTATGGTCTTGGCAACGAGGACATCGACGACGGCCGCCTGGAATGAGGCGCAGATGTCCCGAACAACTTTGTCGTCCCTGTTCTCCGTGCCGTACTTGAGGTCCCTCAAGAGATAGAGAACGCTGGTCTTGATGCCCGAGAAGCTGAATTCGAACGATTCACTGCTCCACGAGTTCGCGGACCTGGGCATGAAAGCCCTCGGGAAATTGAAGGCTCTCGGATCTCCGTCTTTGGCGAGTTTATCGATGACCGGCCCTCCGGGATAACCCAGCCCGAGTAGTTTGGCAACTTTGTCAAATGCCTCGCCTGCGGCGTCGTCTCGCGTCTGGCCGAGCAGTTCGTGCGAGTATGGCTCCTTTACGTGAATCAGCATGGTGTGACCGCCGCTCACGATGAGAGATATGAACGGGAATTCCGGCTTGTCATCTTCCAGAAAAGCTGAATACAGATGCCCTTCCATATGATTCACCCCGACGATCGGGATTCCGCGCGATGCCGCGAATGCCTTCGCAAAGCTCAGGCCGACAATGAGCGAGCCCGCCAGCCCCGGACCGTAAGTAACCGCGACGGAGTCAATTTCCTCTTTCGTAACAGAGGCTTTTTTGAGACTCTCCTCGACGACAGGAATTATCAGCTCCATGTGCGCGCGCGAGGCAAGCTCAGGAACAACACCACCGAATTCACTGTGAACCAGTTGAGATGAAATAACTACCGATTTCAGACTGCCGTCTTCCAGGACGGCAGCCGAACACTCGTCACAAGAGCTTTCTATCGCCAGAAGTTTCATTCATAGATTATAAAATTAACGACAAACATTTACAAGCTTGAATTGCGCGAGCCGAGACCCGTTTTCAGTGCGAACTCGGGCGCTTCCGCTGCTGCCTGACGCCTGTCCGTGATCAAAAACATACATTTATAGAAATCCATATTGCTCCTTGAACAAAATTCCTCTAAACGCATTATCTTTGTGCGTTGTCAAGAACAATTACAAGCTGGCTTGCCAGCGAAGGAGATTCTCACACGAACCAAAATAAGGAGTGAAGCAATGAAGAAGTCAGCGCTAATCGCGCTTCTCGCGGCGACATTCGCCATGACTGGAATTGGTATGGCCCAAGTTCAGGTGAAGCAGCAACAAACAAAGAGGACTCCGGTGATCAATCACCGCCAGAAGATTCAGCAGAAGCGAATCAAACAAGGGGTGAAAAGCGGCAAACTTACAAAAGGCGAGGCCAGAAGACTCGAACGCCAGCAGGCAAGGATCCAAAGGACCAAACGGAGAGACAAAATGATGAACGGCGGCAAGCTAACGCCCAAAGAGAAAGCCCACGTAACCAGGATGCAGAACCGGGCAAGCAAGCATATCTACCGGGCCAAGCACAACAAGAGAGTCAGACACTGACAATTTGACTGCCGGGGGCGGCCTTTACCGCCCTCGGAGTCTCCTCATGGCGCCGCCGATTTCCCGATTCCAATTTCGTTAACCCGGTTACGCCAAACCAATTCCGGCCTCCCCGACTTCAGAGGCCGGACGCAGGTTGTCCGCACCTTCAAAGCGTAAAATCAACTTGCGCGATCGGGACAATCAGCCACTCAGGACTGTATGAATTCATCGAGACAGGCGACAGGAATTCACAGCCGACAACGAGTCTGCTCCATTCGGTCAGGTTGATGTACAGACCGGGAGTTATGTTTACCATGCCGACGGCGGTCGTTATATCTCCCTCTTCATTCACTCGCAGCATTTCGTTGCTGAGCACAGAGGTCACACCGTACCCCAACCTTACAAACCCATTCAATGCGGCTCCTTGAAACACGGTGTTCAGGGTCAGGTTACCGTAGAAATTCCCTGTCATATATTTCCCGTACCGATTGAACGAGTATAGGTATCGAACTTCTTCCGGATTACCCCATGAATTCACTACTTCGTACTGATCGAACGTCGCACTGTACGCAACATCCTGCCACTGCAGACCGACTTCGAATCTCCCGCCCACGTACTTGTCATGAAAACACCAGCCGAGTCCTGCATCCCATTCGTAAGATTTCTTTTCTTTTGTCCTGGAGTAATTTCCTCCCAGGGAAAACGAGAGATGTTTTGACAAACCGTAGTCGAAACCGATCCCGACAACATAGGCGGGAAGGTTCCAATGCAGATTGTTTGCAGTATCGTACCCGGCCAGATTGTAGAGACGTGAGTCTTGATCAATCTCGACGTTGCCGTCGATATTTCTATTCTTAGTGATGCTGAAGTTCGGAGTAATCCGGAGATGATCCTCGACATCTCTGTCCGTTACTCTTACCGGGATCTGGTGGTTTGGTCCGGTCAACTTGACATCACGAAGTTGGACTAAGTTTGTGACTATGGAACATCCTGCCATTGAGGCCGCAATTACCGACGTGATAAGCGCAATTGTCAGCTTCCGGCCCGACGCTGACATCCTCTCAGATCGTTTTGGCCTTTTCATGATACCCTCCTGACATTAAACCAAGCAACTGGAAGAGTTTACAAAGGAAAAGGATGCAATTCAACAAAGGGAAGATATAGCGAGAACGAAAGCCACGGTCGGGACCTGTGCATGATGGGTTTCTATTCCTTACGCAAAATTTAATCTATCGGCTGAATCGCAAAATCGTTCCCGGCATTTAAGGCCAAACGCTTTGCATACGATGCAGGGCTTTGTCGGTATTCCCGTCGGGCGCGTCTATGCCTGCGAGATCACACATAGCCTCTTCATGAGATGAATTGACAGCGGGCCTTACCCGATGGATGCTCCTTCCGTTTATCTTGCACACTTCACGGT
>JAJYJD010000035.1 GCA_021789755.1 Bacteroidota bacterium | reverse complement strand
AAACATGACCGAATCCCGAAATGTACACCGTAAGTTCATCGGACAGCTTCTGAGTCTAAAGTCCGGCCTTTTGACTCCTCTCATCATAGGGTTTTTGGTGATCACATTGGTCGTGCAGGGATACGGTGTTCAGAGCGGATCAATGGAAAACTCGATCATGACAGGGGACTTTGTCTTCGTCAACAAAGTTGTCTATGGTGCGGCCACACCTCGCTATCTTCCATTTACAGAAATAAAGATGCCTCACTTCAGACTGCCGGCGTTAGAAAGACCGCATCGTGGCGACGTGATATGCTTCGACTGGCCGGGGAACAGGGACGAGGTGAGGCCCGCGGTTCAGGAGAACTATGTGAAACGCTGCGAAGGTCTGCCCGGCGATACGATCCGCGTGATCGACCGGATATTGTTCGTCGATGGGAAAAAAGTGCCCTACCCACCGGATGTCAGGTTTGAACCTTTTCCCCTATTCCCCGCCGGGTACCCACAACCGGGAATATTTCCCGGCGGCTCAGATTTCAACCAGGACAACTACGGCCCCATCGTCGTCCCGAAGAAAGGCGACATAGTTCAGCTGACTCCGGCGGATTTCCACGTCTGGAAGATTTTCATAGAACGAGAGGGACATTCAATTTCGACGGACGGATCAAGCATCTACGTGGATGGGAAGCCGGCTGCGCAATACACTGTCGAGCACAACTACTATTTCATGATGGGAGATAACCGGGAGAACAGCCTCGACAGCAGGTTCTGGGGATTTGTTCCGGACGACAACCTGATCGGCAAGGTGATGATTGTCTACTGGTCCTGGGATATCCACATTCCGCTTTATGATTTGCCCGGCAAAATTGCGTCGATCAAATGGCAGCGGATCGGATTACTGGTAAAGTAGATCACCCCCCGCCTGGGGTCGGGATATATCTTCACATTCCTTTTTGCGTGAAGAAGTGTTTCTACTGTGACTTTTACTCCGTCGAAAACCATTCGCAGCGCGAAGACTTCCTGGATGCAATTGTCAAAGAGATAGACCTTTTTTCCGGACTCCATCCGCGTCTAGATGCAAACACGATTTTCTTCGGCGGCGGCACACCTTCATTGTTGAAACCGTCTGAGCTCGAAAGGATTCTGGCTGCCCTCCGGGGGGCGTTCAATATTTCGGAATCCGCCGAATTCACGATGGAATGCAACCCGGGCACGATCGACACCCGGTATCTTTCGGATTACCATTCTCTAGGTGTCAACAGGATAAGTTTCGGCGTGCAATCTTTCTTCGAAGACGACCTCAGATTTCTCGAGAGGATACATGGACCATCGGAGGCTATCAGAGCTGTGGACCTTGCGCGCGGTGTCGGTTTCGATAACCTAAGTCTGGATCTAATCTACGCCCTTCCAGGCCAGACCCATGAGAGATTACTGACAAACCTGCAGACGGCCCTGTCTCTCAACCCGGACCATCTATCGGCATATGGACTCATTGTTGAACCGGGCACTCCTTTATTCAATTCCGTATCGAGGGGCACAATTACCCCGGCACCCGACACGGTTGAAGCGGACATGTACGGAACCGTAATGGATCTCATGGAAGCACACTCTTATTCACATTACGAGATATCCAATTACTGTAAGCCGGGGTTCGAATGCAAACACAATCTGAAGTACTGGAACGCGGAGGATTACATCGGTTTTGGACCGAGCGCTCACTCGTACTTTGACAAGGAACGGTGGTGGAACGTGTCGAGCCTTGCCGGCTACGTGGCTGAACTGAAATCCGGGAAGATACCAGTTTCCGCTAGAGAATCACTGGGTCGTACACAACTGCTCGACGAGTTTGTTCTCCTGCACCTGCGCCAGGGTGTTCTGAAGAAGGACGTGATAGCCCAGAAGTTCGGGATAATTCCGGATCCTGAATTCGTTGCGGACCTGGTCAAGTCCGGCTACTGCATAGAGGATGGTAATATTCTGACTCTCACGAAGGCCGGCTTCAAGGTCAGCGACGAGATAGCAGAAACAATGCTGGCCCGGCACCTACAGCCGTTCTAAACCACCTCTCTCAATCAGCATTTGCGTCTGCGTGCCTGCTGAAATAGGCCCGGACGAGTTGGAGGCAGAAATCTCACATATAATTTTCCTGCCTTCTATGCCTTTCAGCCTTGCCTCGACCACCACGCTGTCACCTACTTTTGTGGGCGCGATGTGTCTGAGAAATATTTCAGACCCCGCAGCGTCTTCGTAGTCTTCCAGGAAGGGCTCTATCAATTTCCTGGCGGTTAGCTCCGCGTAATACACGAGATGGAATGTGGAAAGGACTCTGTGGACAGTCTTTCCCTCGAAGGCCGCAACCATCCCCTCGTCCACGATGAACCGAAGCGTCTGCTGATCGCCGACGGCCAATCCGTTTTTCACAAATGCGAACCCTTGTCGCGCTCAACGAGCAGGAAGTCCTTGACTTTGATGAAGTCATTGAGCAACGCCCTGAGATTCCTGAAGGAGCCCGGCGTGGGGAGAAGAAAATTCACCTGAAAAGTTTCCCTCCTTTCCTTGGGCAACCTGGCGAGGATCCTTTCGACAAGGTCGGAAAATTTCTTTATGAATCCTTCCAGCTCGGTTCTCGCCTTTGCTTTCGTCTCGTCGTTTGCCATATCCGTGGACAGCAGGCGGGCAATTCTCTGGAAGCTTTTTGCATACAGCGCGAGTTCCTTGAATGAAGACATCATGCCCTCCTTCGAGCAGGTGTCGAAGATTACCGCTACGAGATCAGGGTTTTCTAATTTCTGGCCCATTGTCTCCACGACAAGCGATGTGAACTCAGCTCCGTTCAAATTCCGATTCAATTTCGAGTTTCAAGTCCTTTAGTTGGTTGAGCACAAATCTCCTCACGTCGCCATGCTTCGGCTGCGCAGACAGGAGCCTCCCCCTATCCAATTTGGGAACCAGGAGTGGAGTGAAACCTCTCCGGGCTTTTTTCGACGAAAGATCGGTGTACCGTTCACCATTTCTCCGGTTGAGAAATACCTGTTTTTCTCCGGAGAGCTTGCCGCGCTTCGAAACCGGACGTCCGTCAATTTCGACAATATCCATCGCGAAATCCAGAACCGGTGCGCTGCTGATGGAAGTTCCGACTCCGTAGGAATCTACAACTTCATTCAGCTTCCTTATTGAAAACTCGTTCACCCCTCCGCTGACTAGAATCTTGACGTGTTTGAATCCACGAGTATCGAGTTCCCATCTCACTTCCCGGCATATCGCGAGGAAATCGCCGCGCCTTGAGCCCGGAGTATCGAGCCTGACGGCATACAACTTTTTGCCGAGTGCCTCAGCCACGCTGATGGATTCAAACTTCTCGTCGTGGAAAGTATCCACGAGGACGGTGCGCCGAACGAGAGGATCGATAACCTGGTCGAATGCCTTCGCCGCTTCGATAGTATCTCCGAAGAGAAGTATCATGGAATGGGGCATAGTCCCGGACGCCCTTAGTCCGAGCTCTTCTGCGCCGGCAAGCGTCGCTACCCCGTCACACCCGCCGATGAAAGCGTTGCGATCGATCATCGGAGTGATTGCCGGATGCATCCGCCTTGCACCGAAGTGGATCACGGGTTTGTCCCCGGCCGCGACGCGTACCCGGGCTGCCTTCGTGGCAATGCCCGAAGCCTGGCAGAGAAAACCGAGGACGGCGGTCTCATGTATCGCAAAATCCTGGTACAATCCTTCGATAACCATTACAGGCTCGTTCGGATAGAAGATTGAGCCCTCCGGCATCGCCTTCACTTTTACCGGCAGGTTGCCGAGCAGCGCCAGAGCTTCATCAAGACCCGTGAGAACCGCCCACGGATAATTCATCGGGAATCGCTTTACGACAAACTCAGCCTTGACTGATCTGCGGATATTTCGGGAGTTCAGCACTTCCAGAGCACGCTGGAAATATATGTCGGTTACTTTTCCTTCAAGTATGTCTTTTGCAGTAGCAATGTGAAACGGTTTGTCCATAGATCCTTTTAAAGCCGGTGGCTATTATTGATTCTCATCGAATATTCGGCCGAAAGCGCAGCGACTCACTCACCCCGCCATCGCGGCCTACGAGTAAATATGAATGTTTCAATTCTATTGAAGTGCAATTAAGTCCGGTCATCATTGAGGCGCGGGAAGAATCTAATACTGTCAGACGATGTTTCATATTCGTCCCGCTCACAACCAGGCTCTTTTCAGGAGAAAATTCTTCACAATTTGCGTCAGGACTACATAGCAGAGCAATGTCAAAACGATCAGAGGCCAATAAAGTGCCGGCAGAGCGACAAATCCAAGGGCCGACGCGAATGGCGAATGCGGCAGCCATATGCCTGTCACCATGACAACGACACTCGTGAGCATCAACGGCCAGCTTGCCCGGCTTTGCAGGAAAGGAATCTTGTTTGTTCTGATAACGTGTATGATCAGAGTCTGGGTGAGCAGGGACTCAACGAACCAACCGGTCTGGAAAAGGGGTGCGCGCGCAGGATTCCAGCAGTTAAACAAATAGAGCATCATGAAATATGTCGAGTAATCAAAAATGGAACTGATGGGACCAATAAAGAGAATAAACCTCGACAATTCGCCGATCGACCATGGGCGTGGTTTCGCTACCTGCTCCGGATCCACCTCGTCCGTAGGGATTGAAGTCTGAGAAATGTCGTAGAGAAGATTGTTGGCAAGGATCTGGACGGGCATCATCGGAAGGAACGGCAAAAACGCGCTCGCACCCAGGACGCTGAACATATTTCCGAAGTTAGAGCTTGCCCCCATGCGAATGTACTTCAAAATGTTGGCAAAGACTTTTCTGCCTTCAAGGACTCCCTCTTCGAGCACCATCAGACTTTTCTCAAGCAGTATGGCATCGGCAGATTCCTTTGCTATGTCCACCGCGGAATCGACCGAGATACCCACGTCTGCGGCACGTAATGCAGGTGCGTCGTTGATGCCGTCCCCCATGAATCCGACGGCGTGACCTTTCGACTGGAGCGCCTTGACGACACGCTGCTTATCGGCGGGCGAGAGGCGGGCGAAGACCGTCGTCTTCTCGGCGGCTTCAGCGAGCTCCTGGTCAGACATCTGTGCCACTTCACTTCCCAGCAAAACGTGGTTTACTTCAAGTCCGACTTCGGTGCAGATCTTCTTGGTCACCAATTCATTATCCCCGGTCAGAACTTTCACGGTGACCCCGTGCGATTTCAGGGCCTGGATAGCAGGCGACGCCGTCTCTTTCGGCGGGTCGAGAAATGCCAGGTATCCCTTGAGGATCATGCCTGCCTCGTCCTCTTTAGTGTATGCCTCCTTATGCTCAAGGTCCTTATACGCAAGGGCCAGTACGCGAAAGCCGTCGCCGCTCAATCTCTCGTATTCCTCTTTCAGATCTGCAATGAGGACCGGGTCTATCGGATGGATTTCCCCGTCGAGCTCGAAGTCGGTGCATCTCTTGAAAATCTCCTCTGGTGCTCCCTTCGTAATCATCCGTGTCTTGGCATCGGGCAATTCGACGACCACCGACATCACCTTGCGTGAAAAGTCGAACGGTATCTCGTCGACCTTTTTATGCTCCGGGACATGAAGCTGTTCATGGATTTCTTTTCGCGCGAGGATTGCGCGGTCGAGAATATTCCTCAGACCGGTCTGGAAATGGCTGTTGAGATATGCCATCATCAGAACATCGTCGTCTTCGTTCTCAACCACGTCGCAGTGTTGTTCCAGTATGACGTGATCGACAGTAAGCGTGCCGGTCTTGTCGGTGCACAGGACGTCCATAGCCCCGAGGTTCTGGATAGAGTTAAGGCGCTTTATAATGACTTTCTTCTTGGACATTGCAATAGCGCCTTTTGAAAGGCAGACCGTGACGATCATGGGGAGCATTTCAGGCGTGAGCCCGACCGCAACCGCAAGAGCGAAGAAGAACGCCTCCCGCCAGTTGCCTTTTGTCAGGCCGTTTATTAAGAAGACAAACGGAACCATAACAAACATAAAACGGAGCATCAGCCAGGTAAAACGTTTGATACCCTTGTCGAAACTCGTCTCCTGTGTCCGGCTGGTTATGAACCCCGCCATGCCGCCCAAATATGTGCTGAACCCCGTTTTGACGACGACTGCGGTCCCGCTGCCGCTTTCCACGCTTGTGCCGAGGAAACACAGGTTCTGCGATTCGAGTGGAGTGCGCGCTGTGCCGTCCTGAAGCGTATCGAACTTCTCAACAGGAAGAGACTCACCCGTGAGACTGCTCTGAATTATAAACAGGTCTTTCGCGGCGACGAGCCGTACGTCGGCGGGTATCATATCGCCGGCTGCAAGCTTCACGACGTCGCCCGGGACGATATGGGCGAGCGGGACCTCCGTCGGCTCGCCGTCGCGCAACACAGTAGCGGTCACGTGGATCATCGCCTTCAATTTCGCTGCGGCGGTGTCGGCACGATACTCCTGTACAAATCTCAAGACAATACCCAGCAGTACCATGGAGCCTATGATGACTGCGGTCTCAATATCCTGAGTGAGCAACGAAATTGTGCCCAGGATAGCCAGGAGGATCACGAGAGGATTAACTACGGCACCGACCAGCAGTTTTATCCATCCGTTTCTCTGCTCATGCACGACGACATTCGCGCCGTATTCCTCCAGCCTTCGTTCGGCTTCCTCCGTCGTCAAGCCTTCGGGAGATGTCCCATGTTCCGCGTACAATACCGCCACACTGCTCTTCGAGGCCTTCATAAGCTCAGGCGACAAATCGATCCTGTTCGGACCGGATTTCACGGCAGGGAATATCTTGGGCAATATATTCGAGAGAGAAATTTTCACGCTTGCAGTATTCCCACTCTTAATGTGGAGCTGTGCACAACGAGACCTCTTCGATACTGGAGACTCAGCCTGAAGATCTTATGCATTATTTTCCTGATTCCGGCTCAACTCCGGTACAGGTCGCACTGTGAGACTCGCCCGACCGTACACGGGACAGCGATGGGCGCCGGAGTAATTTATAACCCGACCGGAGAAGATTCTATACTTTTTTTTCGTTGCAGAATTGCACAACCTTCTCCGCCACGGCGGCGGAGGCTCCGAGATGCTGGTCGACGAAGACCTTCGCGATTCTTCCTGCTTCCCTCCTCGCTCCGACATCTTCTATCATTTTTAGAAGCACCTTATACGCGCCGGCAGCGTCCTTCACGAAAAAAAGAGCGCCGGTCTGTAACAGCTGGGCAGCTTCGTCTGACCGTTCGATCCTCGGCCCGGTGATTATCGGAATGCCGTAAACAGCAGGCTCCAGCACACTGTGGACCCCGGCTCCGAATCCGCCGCCTACGTAGGCCACATCGGCGATGATGTAAAGCTGCGTCAGCAAACCGACACGATCGACGATCAACATCGATAACTCTTCATCCCCGTTACCGTTCATCTCGGAGAGGATCTTCGCCGCCGGAAAGTCGTTCTTCAACCTTCCGACCTCGTCCGTAGTCGGCTCGTGCGGCACTACGATCACTGCCAGAGACGGGAATTCCCTTATTATGCGGCTGACGGCACCGCTCAGGACTTCAACATCCTGGTGCCAGGTGCTCCCGAGAAGCAGAACGGTTCTCTGTGATTTGTCGATGGAGAACGGGAGCTTCTGTGTCATATCGTTTGAAAGGCTCTTGTTGTAGACGCGGTCGAAGCGGGTATCCCCGGCTACCGACGTCAGGTCATTGCCCAGGAAAAAGTCGAACATTTTTTTATGCACCGGGGTCGTAGCAAGGATAGCGTGCGGCAATTTGTAGAGTCTGCGGTAGAAATGTCTCAGGAACTTCGTCCGCTGGTACAGCTTCATCGGAAAAGTGGCATCGGCCAGTATAATCTTTGTGCCCGATCTTCTCGCTTCTTCGAGATGGTTAGGCCACAGATCATACCTCATCACTACAGCCACTTTGGGCTTCACCATAGCCACGAACCTTCTGGCGTTTCTTCTTGTGTCGAGGGGAAGGTAGGTGACAACGTCGGCGCCGGGATAATTTCTCGAATACTCATAACCCGACGGCGAAAAAAACGATACCACGATCCTGTACCCGGCTTTCTTGAGAATCTCGATAATCGGCTTTGCCTGCTCGAATTCCCCCAGCGACGATGCGTGGAACCATACTCGGTTGTCGTCCGGCATGTTCGACAGAGCACTTTCAAGTGCAGCAAACAGATTCCTCCGTCCCTTCAAGCCTCTGCGGGCTTTTTCGTCGAAGAAGGAGATGATTAAGTAGACTGTGTAAAGTGCCGGTATGAAGATATATGAATACAGGAAAGCGGGGAGAAACGATTCGGGTTTTATCTCTTGCTTAACCATGTCTCCGGATCCTGCTTGTCCGTGTTCAGCCACACTTCAAAATGTAAAATGGATCCCCCGAGAGATTCGCCGACAGTCCCTATCGGCTCAAGGGCCTTCACCCTTTCTCCTTCCTTCACGAAAATGTCGGAGAGATGGGAGTAGACTGTCCGCAAACCATCGTAGTTATCGATGATAACAAGATTGCCGTAGGATGGGAGCCAGAAGATCCTCGAGACCTCTCCGTCTGCGACGCTTCTTACCTGAGAATTCTCCGGGACGGAAATATCGATTCCGTAATTCAGGGTGACGGTTTTGAGGACCGGGTTCTCCTGTTCACCGAACCCGGCGACGACTCTTCCCCTGTCGACCGGCCACGGGAGATGTCCCTTCAGCCCGGTGAAGCTCTCGGTCAGGGACGAAGGCAGCGCCTCGTTGTTTGTCCTATAAGGTTTTTTGACGGCTTCGCGCTTTTTTGCCTCTTCTGCTATGAGGTGCTGTATCAGTGTTTCAAGTTCCGCCGCCGCGGTCTGAGACCGCTTCAACTGCTCGGCGTAGACTTTCTTGTTCTTCCGCAGCTGTGCGATCACCCTTTTATGTTCCGCGATCCTCGATGCCAGCTTCCGGTCTTCGACGCTTTTCCGCTGAAGAAAGTCCTGCTGCTCTGCAAGCTGACCGCTAAGCTGGCTTTCCAACTGAGTAAGTTTGTTTTTCTCGAGCGTGATCGAATTCATGTCAAGGCGTGTCTGGTCTGAAAATCTTTTCAGGTACTCGTACCGCACAAGCATTTCATTGACGGATGATGAAGTGAGTATCAATTCCAGGTCGTGCAACCTGCCCCGTTCATAGAAGCTCCTGGCAAACCGGGCGTACTGGGCGGTCAAATTGTCAAGCCGCTCAGCGGCATCGTCGATCTTCTTTTCAACGGATTTAATGCTGGCCGAATTCCGTTTGATCTGGTCGGACATGCTCTTTATCAGCTGGCGCGTCTTAAGGTTCTGCTTTTCCATGTTGTCCAGCGTCGCCAGCGAAACCGTCTCCTTCCTCGCGCTCTCGGCCAGCTTCTTTTCGTAAATCTTGATGTTCCCCCGGATGCGAGACAGTTCCTGCTTCTTCTTGCTCAGCTTGGGCTTGCTCTGTCCAAACACCGGAGAAGAAGTAGTAATAACTGCGAAGGCAACCAGAAGCGTCACCGCTTCAATTAAGAAAGATTTCCTTTGCATCAGACGGAACACTGAATTCGACACTCCCTTTTTGATTCAGGGCGGCGTCCTGGTAATAGAGCTTTGCGGATACTCCGTGCTCTAAATCCTCGAAGGATACCTTTTTCGGAAAACTGATCTTTCCCACGTTCTCGAAATCGGAGTATTGTATCTTAAGAACCGTTTCGCCATCCACGGTCTTTTCGTATTCCCTGGTTCGCATGAATTCGCCGTCGACTGTGTATTTCTCGACGGTATCCTCGCTTGCATAAATGAAGCAAACGTTGTTCCCATCGAGCTGTCTTGACTTCTCTGCATTCATCATGTGTCCAACGGGGCTCATAAGATCGAGCAATAAGTCGGTAAACGACGAGCCATCTGAGGCTATCATAAGGAAGTTCCTGAGGTTTGCCGAGGTAGGCTTACCCATGAAGACTTCGTTGCGCATGCTGTTATACACGAGGAGAGTATCATCGGTCAACCGCACCTGCGCCACCTTTATACCGAACGGCCCATATAAACTGACGTTGGCGGTAGATGGCCTGTGGATCGACATGTCAAATCGGGCGGTGTAGGCTCCTGCTTTCGTTTCAAAGCTCCCGTAGCCGCTCGTCGTAAAATAGTGTATCGACCTCGATTGGCTTTCAATTTCCCTTGCGACGCTCCCGGCAGTTATGGCGGTCAAGTCGACGTTCGACATGGCTGCGCAACCCACGAACGCTGCGGCAAGAAACAGGATGAGAAGCCGGTTCAAGTCTTGGCTTTCTCGATCTTCGCTTTAAGACCTGAGTTGTCGGGGTTCTGGTCGAGGGCCTTCTGCCATTGCTCAAGGGCCTTCCCGTTCTCTCCCAGCTTCTCGTAGATGTCGCCGAGATGCTCTTCGAGAGTCGCGGACGATCCGTCCGATTTCTGTCTCGCGGCGAGCGCCTTCTTGACGAAAGATTCCGCTTTCCGGTAATCTCCCAGCTTGAAATAGACCCAGCCGATCGTGTCCAGGAACGCGCTGTTGTTCGGGTCGAGCTTAACAGCCAGCGTTGCCATTCTCAGGGCTTTGTCAAGCTCGACTCCACGCTCCGACAGGCTGTAGGCGTAGTTGTTCAGGATGAGTGAGTTGTTGGCGTTCAGCTTCAGCGCCGTATCATAAATCCTGTACGCATCGTCGTATCTGTGAAGCGCCTCATAAACCTGTCCCAGGGTGCTGAGCGCGTCGGTGTCCGTGGGCTGCAGGGAAACCGCCTTCTCAAGCGGCCGCACCGCCTCCTGATTTCTTCCCGCCTGGTTTAACGCCAGGCCGAGGAAGAGGTTCGTTCTGTAATCTTCCGGAAATATCTCGGCCGCCTTCGACATAACGGCTGCCATCCGGGTGTAATTTTTCTTTTGATAATAGAAGATGCCGAGTGCCTGCCATGCGTTCACATTCGTGGAATCCATCGTCACCGATTTCTTCAGGTAGACCTCAGCGCTCGAGTCTTTGCCCGCATATGAAGCTCCCAGGCCTGCCATCAGGTACGCACGCGCGTCGTTCGGATAGAGTGCCAGGAGCTTCCCGAAAATTTGCTCGGCAAAAGATACAACGGATGTGTCATGCTCCATCTCGTTCAGATAGAACTGGCCTATCGCAAACTTCGCATCGGCGCGCGTTGAATCGGAACTAAAGATAACGTCGAGCAGGCTGTCGGCGCTCACGAAATCTCTCATCCGCAGGTAAGCGGTCGCCGCCCGCGCCATAAGGTTGTAGTCGCTCTTATTCTCGCTCATCAGCCCTTTGAGCACATCCAGCGCCTTACTGTTCTTGCCGACCTGCAGGTATAGATCGGCGAGCATTTCTCTCAGGGGCACATTGGAGGAATCGATCTTCAGCATTTTGTTGACAAGGTCGATGGATTTATCGAACTGGCTTGTGCCGTTGTAAATCTTGACGAGCTGCATCATGGTGGGAAGATCCGGTCCAACGAGCCTCAGGACTCTTTCATATAATTGAGCAGCCTTCAACGGCTGGTCCTGCTGGTATAACTGTGCAAGCACCAGCATGTCCTGGACCTGCATGCTGTCTATTGAAAGGATTTCCTGGTATTCGATTCTCGCGCTGTCTACGTCAAAACCGCCCAGGTATGCCTGTGCCAGGGTCCTTCGATATTCTATCTTCCGGGGATTCATGGCTACTGCCTGTCTTGACTGCTCGATAGCCAGGTCGGTTTTCCCGAGCCTGGAGTAGTCCTGGGCCATCGCGTCGTAGATGGCAGCATCCTTATAGTAGCGAAGCGCATCCTGGTAGTCGAGGATTGCCTGCGCGTAATCACCTTTCACATCGTTCAGATTTCCGGACATGAAATGGTTCATTGCAGTCCGGTAGTTCGGATTGGTCGCCATCGGGTCGGGTTCTTTCAGGTTTTCCTGCCCGGATCCGGCTACCTTACTCCCTGCCGAGCATCCCATAATTCCGATCGTGCATGCACATAAAACAGCTAGCGCAAACTTGTACACTTCATCTCCTCACCGGTAAATTTAACTTTGGATGGCGTTTTAAACAAGAAAGGGACGCAGGACCCGCTCCGTGTCCCCGACAGTTTCGGTTACTCCCCTGCAACCTTAAGGCGATTGAGGGCTCTTGCCAGAGCAGCCTGTGCTCTGGCAATATCAACACCCGGTTCTCTTTTCAACAGGCGTTCTTCCGCCCGTTCCTTTGCAGAGCGCGCCCTATCGACATTGATTTCCTCCTTCATCTCGATAGTCTCGGCAAGAAAAGTCGCTCTGTTGTGATTGATCTCGACAAATCCGCCGCTTGTCGAGTAGAGCGCCTCACTTCCGTGCTGATTGAGAATCTTTACTTCACCCACCGTAATTGTCGTTAGGAACGGGGCATGGTCGTGAAGGACCTGGAATGAACCGGATGTGCCTGGAGCGGTCAAGGATTCAACCTCACCCGAAAAAGCCACCTTCTGCGGCGTGACCACGTCCAGCTTGAAAGTTTTGCCGACTGCGGTATCGTTCAGCTCTGCCATTACGCAGCCCGAAGTTTCTTGGCCTGCTCTTCAGCTTCGTCGATCGTGCCGACCATATATAGCGCACTTTCGGGCCAATCGTCGCATCGGCCGTCAATGATCGCCTTGAAGCCTGCTATCGTGTCGCTCAACTTGACGTATCTTCCCTTTCTTCCCGTGAACGCCTCTGCAACGGAGAAAGGCTGGGAGAGATACTGTTGAATTCTCCTGGCGCGCGACACAGTTAGCTTATCCTCGTCCGAAAGCTCGTCGATGCCGAGAATATTTATGATATCCTGCAGATCCTTGTATGTCTGAAGAATTTCTTTCACCCTCTTTGCCACACGATAATGTTCCTCACCCACTATGTGGGGATCCAGGATTCGTGAAGTCGAATCAAGCGGGTCGACTGCAGGGTAGATGCCGAGGTCGACAATCTGCCTGCTCAGGACCGTGGTTGCGTCGAGGTGTCCGAACGTTGTGGCAGGCGCTGGGTCGGTAAGGTCATCGGCCGGCACGTAAATAGCCTGCACAGAAGTGATAGATCCGCGTTTCGTAGACGTGATGCGCTCCTGCAGAGCTCCCATTTCTGTCGCCAGGGTCGGTTGATAACCTACAGCCGAAGGCATTCTTCCGAGAAGCGCCGACACCTCAGAGCCTGCCTGGGTGAACCTAAATATATTGTCTATAAACACCAGAACATCTTTACCCTCGGAGTCGCGGAAATACTCTGCAAGGGTAATAGCAGCCAGTCCTACGCGCAGACGCGCTCCGGGCGGCTCGTTCATCTGACCGAAGACGAGCGCGGTTTTATTTATGACGCCCGACTCGTTCATCTCGATCCAGAGGTCATTCCCCTCGCGTGTCCTCTCACCGACTCCGCCGAAGACGGAGTAACCGCCATGCTGCGTCGCAATATTATGTATCAACTCCTGAATTATAACCGTCTTGCCAACCCCGGCCCCGCCGAACAAACCTGTCTTGCCTCCTTTTGAGTAAGGCTCGAGAAGGTCGACGACCTTGATTCCGGTCTCGAACATCTCTTTCTGCGCGCTCAAGTCCTCAAACTTCGGAGCAGGTCTGTGTATCGGATATTCCTCCTTCGTGACCAGTTCACCCTTGCCGTCGATCGGCTTTCCTATGACGTTCACCATTCTGCCGAGAACTTCAGGTCCGACGGGAACCCTTATTGGTCCGCCTGTATCCACGACCTTCATGCCGCGAACCAACCCGTCTGTCGAATCCATGGCCACCGCTCTCACGGTGTCTTCTCCCAAATGTTGCTGGACTTCAACGACTAGGTTCTCATCAACTCCATCAATGTTCTTTCTTGATACGGTAAGTGCATTCAAAATTTTCGGAAGGTGTCCGTTTTGAAATGCCACATCGACAACCGGGCCGATGATTTGTACGATTTTTCCTTCGTCCATGGTTCCTTGGGTTTTTTAGTTCGATAAATATAGATTTCGACGGCCAGATATTCAATTGCAAATTTGGGGGCTTTGTATCCGGAAAGTGGACCGCAACAATCGATTGCGGGCTGAATTTCAGTCGGCCGTTTTGTTGGTAGCGGCGCGCGCGGTTCAAACTCCGATTCATCTGCTCATTCGAGCAACGCCGGGCCAGGGGCGTCGCCCGCGCGGCGTGAAAATCTTTTCATTTTGTTTTAATTGTCGTTTCACGGGAGCGTGGCAATATTGTTTGTGCAAAAAGGAGAAAACAGATGACTGAATTGATTAAACGAAAACTGATATATGGAGCAGGCGCCCTTGCTGTGGTAGCCGCGGTTTTCGTGCTGACAATGGGTCTCACATTCGGGAAGATCGGAGATACCAGGAAGAACGTGAAACTCGGTGCAGCCGCTCCGCCAATCACGCACATATCGGCTTCGGTGCAGGACCTCAGCAATGCCTTCATTTCTGTTGCGAAGGCAGTAACCCCGGCCGTAGTCCAAATTAGAGTAACGTCCACCCCAAAAGCAGTTAATGTTCCGAATGGCGGGAATTCACCGAACGACATGTTCAAGTTCTTCTTCGGTCCGGATTTCCCTTTCCACAATTTCAACATGCCGCAAGGCAAACCTGAGCCCGAGCAGGCGCTCGGTTCCGGAGTTATTGTCAGCCCGGACGGATACATAATCACGAACAACCACGTGGTTCAGGGCGCAGATCATGACGGAATCAAAGTGACACTCTTAGACAGAAGGACTTTCCACGCGAAATTAATCGGGCGCGACCCGACCACCGATGTGGCCGTGATCAAGATAGACGGCAGCGACCTGCCTTATGTAGCCCTTGGCAATTCCGACAGCGCTCATGTCGGAGAGTGGGTCGTCGCGATCGGAAACCCGTTCGGCCTCGATTACACGGTCACGCAGGGAATCATCAGCGCGCTGGGACGCAACATAGGCATCATTCGCAATAAATATGGCATCGAAGATTTCATACAGACGGATGCGGTTATCAACCCCGGAAACAGCGGTGGTCCGCTGGTCGATCTCCAGGGACGAGTCGTCGGCATCAATACCGCCATAGCGACAAACACCGGGAGCTATGAAGGTTACGGTTTCGCCATCCCGATAAACATCGCCAGGCACGTCGCGATGGATCTCATCGAGCACGGTAAGGTGCTTCGTCCCTACATAGGCGTTGCTATCGGGGACATCGACCAGACGACCGCAAAAGCCCTCGGGCTCAAGGAACCGGGAGGAGTACTGGTTCAGAGCGTTGAGAGCAATTCGCCGGCTGAAAAAGGCGGAATCAAGTCAGGAGATGTCATCCTGAAATTCGACGGCGTCAAGGTAGACCACGCGAACCAATTGCAGGCTCTGGTTGCCTCGAAGGCCCCCGGAGACAAGGCGTCCGTGGAAATCTTCAGAAATGGAAAGACGGAGGACAAGACCGTTACGCTTGAGGAAAGAAGCGGCGCATCGTTCGCATCAATTTCCGGAAGCAGCGGAAACAGCTCCGAAAGCCTCAGCTCTCTCGGTCTGTCGGTGCAGGACGCAGACAAAGCCACTCTCGACAACTACGGCGCGAAACACGGCGTAGTCGTCACAGGTGTGCAGCCCGCCAGCGAAGCATATAACCGAGGGGTTCAACAGGGTGATTTGATTACCAGCGTCGACAACCAGCCGATAAAGACTACCGGCGATCTCGAGAAGGCGGTGGACGCTCACAAGCCCGGCGACGCCCTTCTGTTCCGCGTGATAACGAAAGACAAAGTCAGCCAATTCCTGGCTCTCGAGATACCACAGAAATAGATTTGCTCCACTCCCCCAATAAGAAGAGGGCGGCACGGCTGCAAGCGTGCCGCCCTTTCTCTTTTTAATCCCCAGCTGGAATTCCCTGTATTTCAATTTGTGATTTGCCCAACAACCAGAGCGAGGCGATCAACCTAGTTCTTGCCGATCTCCTCTGACCCAATCTCCTTGTCGGAATACTCCTCGCAAATCCTTCTGAGGTGTTCGAACGAATACAAACCTGTATTGTGCCCGTCGACCCATGTCAGCGCAAGAGCATAATCTCCGACGATTTCGGCGGACTTCAGATTGTACTTCCCTGGCGTCAACACCTGGAGCGGCGATGGCTTGTACTCGCGCCACAAAACCGATTCCCCGGCACATGAGGCGCAAGGGCATCTGTCGCGCAAATACTTCGCCGGAAGGACGAACTCCTTTCCATCGTCCCACTTCAACATTATTTCTTCGTCATTCACCTTTTTGAACTGCGCAGGATACATACCTTCTCTGTCTGAGATTTGAAAGGAACCGCCCACTTTACAGAAGGCGGTTCCGTAACAATGATGGAGCGATCAGCCTTTCTTACCGTCGAGCGATTTCAGCTCCGCAATAACTTGCTCAGCGTGCACTTTCGGATCGACGTTCGGATAGATCTTGACGATCCGGCCTTTCGGGTTTATGATGAACGTAACCCTGTTGGCCATTTGCCACTTCGCGTTGTAAACGCCGTACATCTTCACGACTTTCTTATGCGAGTCGGCAAGCAACAGGAAGTCGAGCCCGTATTTCTTCGTGAACGCCTTGTGCGACGCGACATCCTGCACGCTGACTCCGACGACCTTTGCACCTTCTTTAGTAATGGCGGACAGGTCGTCCCTGAAGCTGCATGCTTCGGTCGTGCAACCCGGCGTTTCGTCCTTCGGATAGAAATAGAGGACAACGTACTGGCCGCGGAAGCTGCTCAACTTGTGCATCTTCCCGTCGTTGCCCCTCAGGGCAAAGTTCGGCGCTTTATCTCCGTCCTTCAGCGTGATCTTCGCGCTCGCAATCGATGAGATGCCGAGCAGCAGAACCATCGTCGGCACGATTAATCTTCTTATCATTCCTTCCTCCTTTTTATTTGAAAAACAGATGACAGACCTTCCGGTTCAAATCGAACCCGAGGAAATCATCTCCGTTGAAATCAAAATCGGCCTTGCTCTCGTAACCGAGCCAATTCCAATCCTCTACAACCCTGGCCCGTTCGAAAGGTAAGAGCTCGTTAAATTCATTAACACGATTTGTAAACTCGGGGTGCCCGTCGTACTTGTCGGGGTTAACCACTGCAAATATTCGCCTGTAGATCCTGGCCTCTTCAAAAAGACCGGGCAAAGTCAAATCTTCCCTGACGATCACGTCCCCGTTGGCGATTTCTATCTTCTGGCTCTTGACAAAATATCCTTCGTCGTAGACATCAATGGAAGTCGTTGGAGCGATGCGTGAAACCTTCAGAAGAAAGTCGAGAACGAGAAAAGCATTGAATTCGTTGTCGGCAACTCTGGTGTAGCCGCTCGCAAGCATGCCGTCCTCATAGCCTCCTCGTTTCACAATCACGAGCCTTCGTGCTTCCAGCTCGTTGACAATTTCTTCCTCCGAATAGCCCGCCTTCTCCAGCGCCGCAAATCTTTCCCGGACCATCTGCAGGTCTTTGCCGACCGTGTCGAAATTCGGGAATACCACAAACCGTCGGAGGTTCAGTCTCCCGCCCGTCCAGAAGAATTCCGAATCGTACCATCGCTGAAGAGATCTTATCGAATCCCACTCCTCGCTCGAAATGAAATTCCTTCCATCGTCACGGATTCGGTAGTATATCTTTCTTGCCATCTTATTTCTTCAGAAGACTTTCCACGTATTTGGCCATCATGTCGACCTCGATATTCACAACATTGCCGACATGCAGGAACTTGAACACGGTATTATCATAAGTGTGCGGGATAATTGCGACTTTCAAGGAGTCGGACAATTTCTCCGCGACTGTGAGACTTACTCCGTCGATCGCGATACTTCCGACTGGAATGACGTATCTCATCAGCGGCTTCGGAATGCGGAACCTGAACATCCGGCTCAGCGGAAGCTTCTCTATCGAAAGTACCTTACCCGTGGCGTCCACGTGTCCCTGGACAAGATGTCCGCCTATCCGGCTGTTCATCGCCGCTGCTCTTTCGAGGTTCACCGCCTCGCCGACTCTGAGTTTTCCAATTGTGGTCTTCCGGATAGTTTCTTCGACTGCTTCCACGTCAACTTCATTTCCCACTCTCTCAACAATTGTGAGACAGACTCCGTTCACTGAAAGGCTGTCTCCAATCGAAAGATCTTCGATCACTGTTTTGCAGCCGATTCTGAATTTCCTTGCACCCTCTGAAGATCCTTTGATCCACTTCACGATACCCATTTCTTCAATTATCCCGGTAAACATAATATGCCTTTTCCATTTAGAAAGACCTTTCGCCGACTAAAAATAGCCTGTAACCAGCAGATCGGCGCCGATTTGCGCGGTTCGGATATTTTTCAATCTCACTGCCTTCTCCAGGCGCTGAACCTCAATCCCATCTGTAGCTCCTTTTCCCTTACCAATTATCGCGGGGGCGATAAAGAGTTGGAGCTTGTCCGCCATGCCGGCTTTTACGAATTCCGAGAATACTTCCGCGCCACCCTCCACGAGTATGGAAGCGATTCCCAATTTGGCAATCCGATCGAGCAATGTCCGAATCTTAATCCTTCCCCGTTCGTCGGCGCGCAAGCCGTGGAGTTCGACGCCCAGCTTTTTCAAAGCCGCGATTTTCCTTGCTGATTTTGCGCCGGCCTTCACCGAATGAAAGATGATGACTCTGCTCTTTCGATCGTGAAACAACCCGGAACCGACCGGAGACCTCAATTTGCCGTCGAGAATTATTCTCACGGGAGATCTGCCTTTAACAAGCCGCGCCGTGAGCGAGGGATCATCGGCAATCACCGTCCCGGCGCCGACCAGAACCGCATCGTGTTGAACCCTGAGTTCGTGGACTCTTCTGAGCGACTCTCCGGAAGTTATGTATTTAGATTTGCCGTTCGTCAGAGCGATCTTCCCGTCGAGGGATTGAGCTATCTTCAGCGTCACAAAAGGTATGGCATTCGTCACGTACTTGGTGAAAGCCTCATTCAGTTCCCGAGCTTC
>JAJYJD010000317.1 GCA_021789755.1 Bacteroidota bacterium | reverse complement strand
TCACGATGTCGGTCTCGAAAATACCGAGGGTGTTCGGGTTTGTGAGCATCATTCCCGCGACTTCGTCGTCAAGATGATGTCTGAGGTCCTCGAGATCGACGGTGCCGTTCTGATTTGACTTGATGCTTACCGCTTTGTAACCGCTGATTGCCACGCTTGCCGGGTTAGTGCCGTGAGCTGAATCTGGCACCAGAATTTTGCTGCGTACCCTGCCTTTGGACTCGTGATATTTTCTGATGAGCATAATGCCGGTCAGCTCGCCCTGTGCACCCGCGGCCGGCTGCAGTGAAACCGCCGACATGCCCGCGATTTCTCGAAGCATTTCCGCCAGGTTGTACATCAGCTCCAGCGCGCCCTGGATCGCCTCCTGCGGCTCCAGGGGATGGATGTCCGCATTTCCAGCCATGGCTGAGGTTTTCTCATTTACCTTCGGGTTGTATTTCATCGTGCATGAACCGAGCGGGTAGAATCCCTTGTCGATGTGATAGTTCATCGTCGACAGTCGTACAAAATGCCGTACCACTTCGTTCTCGCTAACCTCGGGGAGCTCTGCGGGAACTCGGCGCTTAAACTTGTCGGGCATTGACCCGGTTACGGATGATCCCGGGACGTCAATTTTCGGAAGTGTGTAACCTTTGCGTCCATTATGCGATAATTCGAATATGAGTTTCTCAGGCATTCTTAGTTCTCTTTTTCTTGAAATTAAAAGCCGCGGGCCGATTAAACAAGGTGGAAGCCCTGGAAAGGAACGTTTCTTGAGTTTAAGTCCACCCTTACATAAATTAACCTAAACAAAGGAGTCATCTATGTCGCGAGGTGCGATCATTGCGCTTTCAATTTTTGGTGTTTTTATCCTTCTCTGTCTTGCGATTGCAGGATGGGGGTTCGGGGTCTACAATAGGCTTGTAGCCTATGATCAGAATGTCAAGCAGTCATGGGGGCAAGTCGAGAACCAGTACCAGCGCAGATACGATCTTATTCCGAATCTTGTTGCGACTGTCAAGGGTTATGCGAAACATGAAGCCGATGTGTTTGAGAAAGTCGCGGATGCCCGCTCCAGCGTCGGTAAACTGACGATCACGCCCCAGGTACTTGATAACCCGGAAGCATTCAAAAGATTTCAGCAGGCACAAGACGGACTGAGTAATGCCCTGTCCCGATTGCTTGCAGTTACGGAAAACTACCCGGATCTGAAAGCGAACCAGAATTTCCTTGCGCTGCAAGCGCAGCTTGAAGGCACCGAAAACAGAATCGCAGTCGAAAGGATGCGGTTCAACCAGGCCGTGCAAGGCTACAACACGCTCGTGCTAACGATGCCTGCCGGAATAATAGCCTCAATGACCGGTTATCACCAGAGGCCGTATTTCGAAGCGGTCGAGGGCGCCAGCGCCGCTCCGAAAGTGCAGTTCTAAATGACTCATTCAAAAATTCTCAGGTCCTCGCTCCTGGTAGTGGCGGCGCTTCTATCGCTGTCTCTGGTCTCATACGCGCAGTCGGCTGCCGATACCTCGTCGAGTATTCCGGCACTAACGCAATTCGTTACAGACCAGGCCGGAGTTCTGACTCCTGATCAGATAGACGCTCTGAACGAGCGACTCAAAACGTATCAGGACACTACTTCAAATCAAATTGTCGTTCTTGTGGTCGGATCCGTCCCTGAAGGTGATCTGTTCGATTACTCGATGGCTGTTGCCACGAAGAACAAAATCGGACAGAAAGGCAAAGACAACGGGCTGCTGTTCACCGTCGACGTAGGAGATCACAAGGCAAGATTCGAAGTCGGATACGGACTCGAGCCCGTAGTAACGGACGCATACTCCAGTTACATAATAGATCAGATCGTCATACCGGAGTTCAAGAAGGGCGATTATTACCAGGGAATCGACAAGGGCGTCACTGCTCTCTCAGCCCTCATCGGCGGAACATTTCACGCCAATTTGAAGAAGCATCACGACAACAATAATTTCCTCCCTCTGATAATATTCCTGTTCATTTTCATTTTTCCGATTCTGTTCGGTAACAGGAAATATTCCGCTTCATCGAAGGGGGCCAGTGCCGGTTGGCTCTTCCTTCCGTTTTTGTTGGGAGGTTTCGGTGGCTCCAGAGGAGGCGGTGGATTTGGCGGCGGAGGTTTCGGAGGCGGTGGAGGCTTCGGCGGCTTCAGCGGCGGCGGCGGTGGCTTCGGCGGCGGCGGTGCGAGCGGAAGCTGGTAAGACTCTTCCAAGGTATATATGCTGATCATAATGGATAAAACCGCGTCGGACGAGCAGATAGAGGTCGTCGAAGATAAGATCAGATCGTTGGGATGGACCCCGCATGAGATTCCCGGTTCGCTCCGGATTGCTATCGGGATTACCGGCAACAAGGGAGCCGTCGATCCGAGCCTCTTCGGGAACCTTCCCGGTGTCGTCGAGTGCATTCCTGTAAGCAAGCCTTACAAGCTCGTCAGCCGCGACGTCAAACCTGAAAATACGATCCTGCAGCTCCCGACTGCGGCCATCGGCGGGAAAGATCTTGTCGTAATGGCCGGACCATGTTCCGTCGAGAGTAGAGCGCAGATCATGGAAATTGCCGAGTTTGTCAAGAGCCTCGGCGTCCAGGTCCTTCGGGGCGGGGCTTACAAGCCGAGGACTTCTCCGTATTCCTTCCAGGGACTGAAAGAGGAAGGGCTGAAGTACCTCCGCGAGGCGGCAGACAAATTCGGCCTGAGCGTAGTGACGGAGTTGAAGGACACCGAAACCGTTGAACTCGTGAGCGAATACGCGGACATGCTTCAGATCGGTGCGCGAAACATGCACAATTTCTCATTACTGGAAGCGGTCGGAAGAACCCAGAAGCCCATCCTGCTCAAACGGGGATTGGCGGCCACGATCGAAGAATGGCTGATGGCTGCCGAGTACATCGCTTCGCAGGGGAATTACAATATCGCCTTGTGCGAGCGCGGCATAAGAACATTCGAGACTTACACCCGGAACACGCTCGACCTGAACGCGGTCCCCATGGTCAAACAGCTGTCGCATCTCCCGATAATCGTGGACCCAAGCCACGGAACCGGCAGCTGGGAATTGGTCGCACCGATGGCACTTGCCGCGGTCGCAGCCGGCGCTGACGGACTTCTTGTGGAGGTTCATCCGCATCCGGAGAAGGCGTTGTCGGACGGCAAGCAGTCGCTCCGGCCTGAAACATTTGCAGAACTCATCGACAGCCTGCGGAAAATAGTTCCCGCGTGCAGAAGGAATTTCAACTAAAGATGGTAAAGAAGATACTGACCAAGGAAGAGCTTAATCGGCTCAGTGAGAAGATAGGCTCTATCGAGAAGAAGACTTCGGCTGAAATCCGCGTCGTTGTCAGGCATAACAGACACTGGAGCGAGCGCAAGCTTTCACCGCGACAGATCGCGGAGCGTGAGTTCAGGGCGCTGGGAGTCGCCAAGACAAAAGCCGGCACCGGCATACTGGTATTTATCCTCGTCGGAGAAAGGAAGTTCGAGCTTCTGGCCGACCACGGCATAATCAAAGTGCTGCCGGAAGCATTCTGGGCGAATCTTGCCGGGAAGCTTTCCGAACACTTCTCGAAGAAGAATTTTTATCACGGGCTCAACGAATCCATAACCGAAGTCGGCGAAATTCTGGAGAGTAAACTCCCACGGAGCGCCACCGATTCCAACGAACTCCCGAACGAGATTATCGAGGAATAGCGTTTGGGCAAATTCACCGTTTCACTGGCTCAGATAAAACCGCGGCTCGGCGACCTGAAATGGAATCTTGAGCATCATCTTGAGACAGCGGAACGGGCGCAAAAGAAAGGCGCCGG
>JAJYJD010000316.1 GCA_021789755.1 Bacteroidota bacterium | reverse complement strand
GGTATGCCAACCGATCTGGACGAAAATTTGATCTGGCTTAAATCCAGCAGATGTCAGAGCGCTAATTTGGCCGGCTCCGTCAACTGCTCTTCGAAAGTAGTAAGTATTGTACATCAAGGCATAATCGCTGTTGGGGGGGGTACCCACGAGCACAAGGTACTTTCCTTTTGCAGAATCCTCCGGAAGGTATTTGTTGAAAAGCCAATAACTTGCATACCAGTGTGCACCTTCTTTGTAATAAGGTATTAGCGGGCTTACTTCGGTGTTGCTTTTCGTGCTCTTCTTTCCGGCCACACCAGTTGAACCCGTGTCGCTCGCAGAGGATGTTGGAGAGTATGGCTTGTTGAAATTCGATTGATTACACGAGTCAATAAAGACGATTATTGAGCATGATAGCATAACAAGAATTCCCGCAATACCCAGCCGCCTAATTCCAATCGATCTCATTTCAGCCTACTTTGGGATATCCAGTTCAACTGCAATGGGAGCCTATTTTTAACCCCCGATCCATCTAATTGACATATGCAACGCGGGCCCCTTGATGTACCAATTTTCATTTCATCGAGATCCGCATGTTCCTTTCAATGCCTCAAATGATCATAGCGGATAAACGAGAAAGTCACCGTTCAGATCGGTCAATGTGCTATGTCCACGACCCAGAATAACGTGTACCCATTTCCTTACAGCAACTGGAATAAATTTCCCCCGGCCACGCAGACAAATCAATAGGTACTTTTGCCTATTTTCATGAGGAAGATAGAGGACGGTTAATTTGTTGTCTGCCGGCAAAGTAAATTGATTTTGCAGCTGGGTCCAGCGACAAATCCAAGCAGATTCTTTCTGCGGCCTGCCATCTAACGGCGAGACGACGTTGCTGAGTGTCTCCTGTTCAAATCTGGCATGTCGCCCCGCCCTCACCAGGTGGACTTAGCGTGTGCCGGAGCGACATTGAGTAAAGGGCATAAGTCATAGGAAACCCCTGCGCGGTACGGCGCTTGCCAACCACCCACTGGATGAGATTGTACGAGCTACTCGATAAAGGAATTCACGAAATAAACCGCGAGAGCTACCAATTGAGACATCCCGCTTAAATTGAGTTTCCTTAAAATACTCTCTCTATGATGATCGACGGTCCTCTTGCTAATGTAAAGTTTTGAAGCTATCTCTTCACTTGAAAATCCCCTCCCAACCAAACCCAACACTTCGTTTTCCCGGCCGGACTGAAATTCCAGTTCCTCATCCGCCACTTTAGCTATATCTGATTCCACCGCTTGAAACCCGCTACATTGCTGACCGCAACGCAAACCAGCCGAATTGACTTTGGACTTGAGTCCGCCAAAATTCCAGACACCCTTCTTACAAAGGACGGTTACCCTCTCACTGCCAAGTTCAGGACAGCATTTATAAAGACACATATCTGAGAAGACAATCAACTGATCGATGTCATAGTTCAGGGCCCTTTTGATAACATTGACTACTTCCTTGTGATTCTGATAATAGGACAAATTCAGAAGGACAATATCGTATGCGTTCATGTCCATGTCCTCAATTGAACGCAGAACTTCTATTAGGCGGTAGCCACTATTTTCCAGATACTCCCGAAGCGCCGCGCCAACGATCTCGTTCTTGTCAATGAGAACTATCCTGCGTTTGCCGGAAACCCTAGGTCCGTTTTCCTCGCACAACTGTTCGTTTACCTACTTTCCAGAAATCAGGAAAGCCTCCCGAAGAAGTCAACCCGGCCCGCTGCACCACAAGGAGACATAAGCGAGTGCCGACTTCAACTGACCTGTCCCCATATCGTCCACCAGTGCTAAGTCAGCAATCCGGCGCGGCATTGGCAAACTGACCCGGCTGAAGAGATTGCGGAAGGATAGCACACGGATAGCACTGATCGGACGGATCGACACGGATTATTCGTTTCATTAATCTTTTCATTCCGTAAAAATCCGTTTCATCCGTGAGATCCGTGTTCAATTCTTTCCCGTGCCTTCCGCTTTCGAGACCGACGGCGGGACGCTGTCGGCGGCCGTCCCCCAGCTCTTGTTTGGCCTGCTTCCCATCCTGAAGATCAATTCGCCGCCGTTGGCGACATCTTCGTAAGGTATGTACGTCTTGTCCCATGACTTCCCGTTGAGGGTAACCGACTGGATGTACTTATTCTCCGCGGAAAAATCCATTGCCTTCATCCTGAACACCTTCCCGTTCCCAAGATGGATAGTGGCCTGCTCCGCGCCGGGAGTACCTATCACGTAGTAGTTATCGCTCGGGCACACGGGGTAAAACCCGATCGTGCTGAAGACGTCCCATGCCGACATTTGGCCGCAGTCGTCGTTCCCGCACAGTCCGTCAGGCTTGTTGTAGTAGAATTCCGTCTCGACCTCTCTCACCAGTTCCTGAGTCTTCCACGGCTCACCGGCATAATCGTAGAGGTAGGTTATATGATGCGACGGCTCGTTTCCGTGCCAGTACTCGCCGATCTGGCCGGAGTTTCCGCCGAAGTTCTCCACGGACTTGCCCGGCTTGAAGAGGGTGTCGAGCTTCGCCGCGAAGTCGCGGTTTCCGCCCATGAGGTTGATCAGCCCCTGAACATCCTGCGGCACGAACCATGTGTACTGCCAGTTTGTACCTTCGGTGATCGTCGGGTTGTACTGGTTCGGGTGGAACGGCGTTATCCAATGCCCGTCTGAATCCTTTGCCCTCATCAGCTTCGTCGAAGGATCGAAGAGGTTCCTGTAAGACATCGCTCTCTTCATGAAGTACGAGAAATCCTTCTCCTTACCAAGTTTCTGTGCCACCCGAGCGATGCAGTAGTCATCGTAGGCATATTCCAGCGTCTTCGACACCGATTCGTTCTCGTGGTTGTACGGCACGTACCCGATCTTGGCGTATTCTTTGACGGAGTCGTAGTGCGGGTTCATGGCGGTGGTTTTCATCGCCTCGTAGGCGCGCTCGTAATCGAAGCCCTTAACACCTTTCATTATCGCGTCGGCTATGACAGGAACCGCGTGATAACCGATCATGCACCATGTCTCGTTGTCGTAAAGCGACCAGACCGGGAGAAGATGCTCGACGCTCTGGTCGTAGTGGGCGAGCATGGAGTTTATCATGTCCGCGTCTTCGCGCGGATGAATGAGAACCATCAGCGGGTGCTCGGCACGGAAAGTGTCCCAGAGCGAGAATATCGAATATTTCGTGAAGCCTTTTGCGACGTGTATATTCTGATCGAGGCCCCTGTACTCCCCGTTGACGTCTTCATATATCGTCGGATCCAATTGCGTGTGATAAAGAGCGGTATAGAATGTCTGCTTTTCCGCGGTACTCCCTTCTATGGTCACCTTGCGCATCTCGTTGCTCCATTCCGAGCGGGCATCGCGTACCACTTTGTCGAAGCCCCAGCCGGGTATCTCCGCCTTCAGGTTCGCCAGTGCGTTCTCCGAACTGACCGCGGAGATGCCCACCTTCACCATTACGACGGGGTCTTTCTCGGTATTATATGTCATGAAATACTGCAGGTCCGGGCCGTCGGCTTCGTATGCGCTCCTGAACCTGTAAGTGTTGTAGAGGACTCTCTTGCCGTCCATCATGATCCCGAAATTATCGTACGGCCTGGAGTACTCTGCCGCGAAATAGAGATAACGCTCCGTGGCCCAGCCGTGGACCAGGTGGAACCCAGTCACGAGCGTCCTGCTGAGCCTTCTCACCCTCGACCAGACCACTTTCCACTGCAGCACGTGGGAGAGATCCACCATGACATTCGCGCTGTCTGTTTTTGGGAAGGTAAACCTCATTATGCCGGCATGAGGAGTGGCGGCGAG
>JAJYJD010000315.1 GCA_021789755.1 Bacteroidota bacterium | reverse complement strand
AAACGTGATCACCGCCCTCAAGCATTTCAGGCACAGAAAGAACGAGGTGATTGCGTTCCAGGTTCTGGACGATTCCGAGCTGAACCTCGATTTTCCTGCCGACGCAGTTTTTACGGACATGGAGACTGGTGAGCGCATCCCGACGCAGGTGTCAGCACTGAGGTCGGCTTACAAGAAAAGTGTCGACAGGTTTGTGCGCGACCTCAAGAGCAGGTGCTTCGAAAACGATATCGACTATGCCCTGCTCAGCACGTCCACGCCGTTCGATAAGGCTCTTACGGCATATCTGACTCGACGGAAGAAAATGTTTTGAATCGCGGTAATGCAGATTACTTCTGTCGAAACATCAGGCATGGAAGTCAATTCACGTACGAAATAAAATCACCCGGTCACGAAATTACTGCGCAGAGGATTTCGTAACAAGAGTTTTTGAAATTGGAATTTCTTTTGAGTTTAGGATTTGGCATTTCGAATTTTCTTATTGTTTAAGTCCGGGCTGATCCGGATCAAGGAGAGAAGATGGAGGTTGTGGTTCTAACGGCGATAGCGGTAGTGGTCGTTGCATTGATCTATATCCTTGTCCAGTTCAAAAACCTGTCGGTTAAGCAGCAGTCCTCATCGGACCAGGCGATGCAGCTCTTTGCACTTTTCAAGGCCGATGTGGAGTCGGCGGTGAAGTCTGTGGCCGACACTACGAGGTCCAACAGCGAAACGGTGGCGAGCACGCTCCAGCTCGTCAGCAACACGCTCTCGAAGAGCATGGAAGAAAACCGCGCGGGCACAAATTCACAGGTGGAGCAGCTCACCGGCCAGGTGTCTCACCTCACCGACCTGGTGGGTAAGCAGGTTGAGAGTCTGCGCGGCTCCGTCGAGCAAAGGCTTTCGAGCTTCGAAGGACACCTCGGCGGGCAGCTTTCCGAGGCAAACAAGCTCTTTTCCTCGTTGAAACAGGATTTCGGCGAACTGAAAGAGTCGAGCAATAACATGCTGGAGATCGGGAAGCAGATAAACGAACTGCAGAGCATACTTAGCTCGCCGAAGCTGCGTGGAAATCTCGGCGAGACGCTGCTCGAAGAACTCATCAAGCAGGTAATACCGCAGGGCTTCTACGAGTTCCAGTACGCCTTCAGGGACGGGTCGAAAGTGGATGCGGTGATAAGAACATCGGAGAGAATGATTCCTATCGACTCCAAATTTCCAAAGGACGAATTTCAGAGATATATCGAAGCGGCGACGGATGCGGAGAAGAACACAGCCCTCAACAGGTTTTCCGCCGTCGTCAAGAAACAGATTGACGACATCGCGGAGAAGTATATCAGGCCCGCCGAAAACACGTTCGACTTCGCGATCATGTTCATCCCGTCGGAAAGCATGTACTATGAGCTCCTGATCTCCGATAACGACGAGAACAGCGCTTACCGCTACGCGATGAAGAAACATGTGGTCGCGGCGTCGCCGAACAGCTTCTACGCGTACATACAGGCGATCGCCATCGGCCTGAAGGGGATGCAAATTGAAAAAAACGCCGAGCGGGTGAGAGACCAGCTTGCGCAGCTCGAGAATTCGCTGGCGAAGTTCGACGATAATTTCGAAACCCTCGGCAACCATCTGAGAAACGCCTCCAACAAATACGGGGACTCGCACGAGGCGCTCGGGAGATTCAGAGAAAGGCTCCAGGGGATAGCGAAGATCGACGAGGAACCGCCGAAAATAAAATAATGGCCATTGTTCTCGGGAGAAATTACGAGGGAAGTCCGGAGCCGGATTTCGCAGCGGCGGTGCGGAAACTGTCGGCGGCAGCCTCAAAAACGCGAACCTACGACTACATCTATATAGTACCAACGCGAAGACGTGTGCGCGAGCTTCAACGCGAGCTCGTAAGCGATGCCATGTTCGGAAGCCTTCCCGTCTACACGCTGGAACTCTTCGCTCACGAGATCTTCAAACTCCTGTCGACCGGCAGGCGCGTGATCTCTCCGTCGATGCAGGGAATGATAGTCAGCAGAGTACTTTCGGCCGGCGACTACAAATTCTTCAGGTACGCTTCATACCGTGCCGGTGCGAGAAAGGGGATCGCGCCAATCGGCACGATCAAGAAGATAGTAGACCAGATCGGATACCTGAAAGAGAACGGAATTACCCCGGACGATTACGGGAAGATGGCGTCCGTAGCCGGGGATTCGGAGCGTCTGAAGCTGGAAGAGTTCCACAGAATATATTCCGGGTACGAGGAGGAGCTCGGCACCGGCCTGACAGATAACCCCGGACTTCTGTCTCTCGTGAATGGCGGCCTTATGAAGTCGGGTGACACGCTCGACAGGCGTTTCCCGCAGAAGATGACGGCCTTCGTTGAGGGGTTCTACAATTTCAAGAAGCCCGAGCTTGAGTTCCTGCGACTGGTCTCTTCGAACAAGCGCTTTTCTTTCCTTGTCAAACTGGACTGCGACCAGTCTAACGCGAATCTTTTCAGGACGATGATCTCGACTTCAAACGATCTGATTGCAAGGGGATTCAGGGTGCGGACGCCGAAGCGGGAGGATGGATCTTCTCCGGAACGAAAGGTCGGAGAGTTCCTTGCGGCGCATTTGTTTGCCGGCGAACCGCCCGCCCGGAGGGCGGATTTAAGGAACAAGATCATGATTGCGGGAGCGAGGGATAATTTAAGAGAAGCGGAGTCTGTGGCGGAGAAGATAAAGGAAATTATGAAGAGCGATCCGGGACAGAAGCTGGACAGGATCTGTGTGGCTTCCTATCTTTCCCAGAATTACTCCCGCATATTCCGCGAAGTGTTCTCGAAATATCGCATACCCGCAAACATCACGGACAGGTACACTCTCGAAAGCAACAATGTCGTAAATGCGATTTTGTCCTTCATCGATATAAAAGTTGCGGACTACGAGCGCGGGGCATTGATGAGGGCTATCACCAACAGCATGCTGAAAGTCGCCGACCAGTTCACACCCCGCAGCGCGGGAAGCATCATCTATAATGCGGCCAGGGTGTGCAGGTTCGAAAGAGGGCTAAAGGCTTTCAGGGAGACGATCGCGTCGCGCCTCGAATTCCTGAAGGGTCTCCGTGATTCGGACCCTGAAAGTTTCGCGGAGCAATCGGCCAGGGACATCGATACGCTGAGAGACGCGTTAAAAATCCTGGACTCGATAGAAGCGAAAGTCTCCGGGTTCGATGCCGATCTGTCTCCGGTAGAGTTCAGGGGAGAGGTGAAGGCTCTCGTAACTGAGCTGGGAATTTACGAGAACATCGCAAGGGTGAAGGTATCGGGAATATCGACTGAGGTTGTAGAGCGGGACGCTCGCGCGCTGTCGGCATTCTTCGAGGTCCTGGATGAAGTCGTGGAAGTGGAAAGGGAAAGAGGAGGGGGCAAGCTCCCGGTCGCCATATGGATGGAAAATTTGAGATCGGCGCTTTCTCTCACACGTTACAACATCCGCCAGAAGTACGGCTTCGGCGTTTACGTTACGTCGCTTGAAGAGATCAGGGGACTGGAGTTCGATTATCTTTTCATCGTCGGTCTGAACGAAGGAGAACTGCCGGCGAAATACGATCCGGGAATTTTCCTGCCGCTCCGCTCGCAGGAGGAGAACCGGGAAAACGAGCCCTATCTCCAGAGACATCTTTTCTACCAGGCTGCGAGCTCTTTCCGGAGAAGGCTTTACCTGGTCTACCCGCGCCAGCGCGACGAGATCCGGCTGGTCAGATCGTCATTCATAGACGCCATAACCGCCATTGCAGACTGCGAAATTGTCGACGAAGCCGCGGCGGGGACCGGGAACATCTACAACATTCACCAGCTCATCGAATCC
>JAJYJD010000314.1 GCA_021789755.1 Bacteroidota bacterium | reverse complement strand
GTCGGACCACTGGACCACCATTCGGTGGGCGCAGAATCTGCCGTCAGATTTGCCTTCCGGGTACCGTTACAACCAGTGGAAGGCGCGGACCGATGTCGCAGCAGTATATGGACACGAGCTTTACGATCTGACTTCCCGCGCCACGCTGATGCTCGATCTTGAATACCAATTCAAACAATACGACTTGTTCGAGGAGAAATTTGTGGGGACGCAGTTCGTTGTACCGTATCATTTCCTCAACCCGCGAATCGGAATAAACTACAATATATCCCCGACATCCAACATGTACTTCAGTGTCAGCAGGACTTCGCGGGAACCACAGCTGGCGAGCCTCTACAATGCGGACGAATCCAGCGGCGGTGAGACTCCGCATTTTGCATTCAATGCGGACAGCACGTACAATTTCGGCGACCCGCTTGTAAAACCCGAGACGCTGAACGATTACGAGCTCGGCTTTCGTTATGCAGACGATATGTTCAAGGCGGGTGTCACTGCATATTGGATGGAATTCTACGACGAGCTTGTCTCGAACGGCCTGCTCGACCAATACGGCCAGCCAATCACGGGGAATGCGAAAAGGACACGACACTTCGGCCTGGAGCTTGAAGGGAGTGCGGCACTCACCCGCGCCTTCTCCATTTACGGCAATGTCACGTTAAGCCAGAACAGGCTTATCGAGTACACCAGTTATACGGACACTCTCGGCAACACGGTACCCGGCGGAATTTCGCTCGACGGCAAAAGGCTCTCGGGCTTCCCTGAATTTCTTGGGAACATCCGAGCTACGTACACGGATGGCGATTTTTCAGCCGCCTTGCTCGGACAGTACGTCGGCTTACAGTACACCGACAACTTCAACCTTGCATCACGAACAGTCGACCCCTATTTTGTCGCAAATGCATGGGTGTCGTACAAGCTCGAGAAATTTCTTTCAACCTCTTCCCTGGACTTCAGGCTGTACGTAAACAACCTGCTTGATCGCATCTACATAGCTCACGGCGAAGGCGTCTACTTTTACCCTGCCGCCACCAGGAATTTTATCTTAAGTTGCACGATGAATCTCTGAAAAATGAATTTCGAAGGATTCACACTCGTCTTCTTCAACGGCGATCCGCCGCCCAAAAAAAGGTTGGATGGACTCATTCGCAGCCCGCTTTGTGTCGTCTGTGCGGATGGCGGCGCGCAAAAAGCAATCGCGACGGGTTACACGCCTGATCTTATAGTCGGCGACCTCGACTCGCTCGACGGTTCCTACAGTTTCCCCGATAAGACCGAGATAGTTAAAATTCCTTCGCAGGAGAACACAGACTTCGAAAAGACCCTCGATCTCATGCTCGAGAGGGACATGGACGATTTCCTTGTGACCGCTTTCTCGGGCGGCAGAATCGATCAGACTCTTGCAAACGTTCAGATAGCTTACGAGTATTCATCGAAGTGCCGCATCGTGCTCGCAGATGACGAATATGTTGTTTTTCCGGTGAGGGACCATATTGAGCAGATTCTGCGGCCCGGCACCGCCGTTTCCGTAATCGCCATGGCAGACGAAACGGTGGTGACTACGGTTGGGTTGGCTTACGAGCTGAAAAACAGTATCGTCCCGAAGGGCGGACACGGTGTCAGCAACAGGTCTGTCAGTAGAGAAGTAAAAATCAAAGTCGACAAAGGCGGAATACTTGTGCTGGTGAAATACGCATGAATGTAAAGCTGGCACCGACAGATTGGCTGGTAATAATAGTCTACTTCTCGGCGGTGGTTTTTGTCGGTTTTAGAGCAGCAAGGAAAGCCCGTTCCCACATCGACGAGTACCTTGTTGCCGGACGAGGTCTGACGTTACCGGTCTTCGTTGCAACACTCGTATCAACATGGTACGGCGGCATACTGGGAGTCGGGGAATTTTCTTACAGGTACGGGATATCCAATTGGTTCATCTTTGGAGTCCCTTATTATTTCTTCGCCATAATATTCGCGATTTTTCTGGCCCCGAGAGTCCACAAGGCGAAATTGCACACGATCCCCGACAAGCTGAGAGAGACGTACGGCGACCGCACTGCAAACATGGGATCATTCCTTACGCTGTTTATTGTCACGCCGGCGCCGTATGTTCTGATGGTTGGAATAATAGTCGAGATGTTGTTCGGCTGGTCGCTCGCCGCTTCCGTCATATTCGCCACGACAGTCTCAGTGGCGTACCTCTACTCCGGCGGTCTCCACTCCGACGTCAGGACAAACTCCCTGGAGTTCATCCTCATGTATATCGGTTTCGGTGTGATCCTTCCCTTCTGTTATTTCAACTATGGAGGTCTCACCTTCATTCAGGCCCACGTTCCGCCCGGCCATCTCACACTCACCGGTGGAAATTCGTGGCAGTATATCATAGCATGGTTTTTTATTGCCAGCTGGACGCTGGTTGATCCCGCATTTCACCAGAGATGTTATGCGGCTAGATCCGGGGCGGTCGCAAGGTATGGCATTTTACTCTCGATAGTGTTCTGGCTCTTTTTCGATTTCATGACATCCTTCACCGGATTATACGCAAAGGCCATTGTTCCCCACCTTTCACAACCGGCAATGTCTTATCCGGCACTGGCAGAGGTAGTCCTCCCCAGCTTCATCAAAGGACTGTTCTATGTCGGGATGCTGGCCACCATAATGTCGAGTCTGGAGAGCCTTACGTTCATATCTGCCGTAACTATCGGTAAGGATATCTTCTTCAAAATGTTTCGCAAACACGAGACTGAGGCGGATTCAAGCCGAAAGATCCTGAAATATTCACGAGTCGGTATCTTCCTCTCTGCGTTAATTTCAATAGGCATAGCCCTCGTGATCCCATCTGTAATTCAGATATGGTACGATCTTGGGACAGTCTTCATCCCCGGATTGCTGATACCTCTGGTTACGAGCTACTTCCCCAAGTTACGGGTTGACAGAAGGTTCATATTTCTTTCCATGACCTTCGGCTGGTCGGTTTCCCTGCTCTGGCTGCTGTCGGGAATTGTAGCGAACGGGACTATTAATCCAGAATACCTTCTTGGGATACAGCCGATGTATCCGGGCTTGTTCCTATCGTTTAGTTTCTATGTGATGGGGGTAATCAATAGGGTCAGAGGATTGTCGGGTGTTGGTGAAGGGATCCACCCGCACTCAGAACTTCATGCTGAAGGAGATATTGACAGACCTTCCTGAGGGGATTGAGCCCAGTTGGGGAGAAACATCGAAACCGGATAATTCCGCGTCGACGTAAGCATCGAGGATTGAGAGAAGGTAGGTCCCCGCGATATACCATGAATATGAATCACGCTGATCAAGATAAGTGTTGCGCAGACTCATTAACGTGACGTCGCCGTTCGGATTTGAGGCTGTGATCGATTTCGAGTATTCAGACTGATATTGTTTGAAATTCTTGTTGTTCGCGATCCACTGGGAAACAAAGTATGCTTGTACCCCCCAAATGATCGGCACTTTCCAATAGCTCCCATTATAAATCTGGCCGCCTCCTGGAATGGCCGAGAAGAGGATTGCAAGAAGTGGCGACTTCTGGTGTCGTGTTACCGTGGTTGTGTCTGCGAACTGAACCGCGACCTGCCCTGACGAATCCAGCACCATACTCTGAAAGCCAAGTCCTTCACGAAGGGCAAGCAGCGAACCCGAGCCGGGGTTCGCCGTCAGGATCTGGGCGCTGCTAAGAACTGGCGTCACCCCCAGACTTACAGCAATCGAGAGTCCGAAGATTACTGACTTCGGTAGGTTACTTCCTTGCAATGATATCGATCTCTATGAGGGCATTCTTGGGGAGCGCCGAGACTTCCACCGTTGTACGGGCGGGCGGGT
>JAJYJD010000034.1 GCA_021789755.1 Bacteroidota bacterium | reverse complement strand
ATATGATGCACCTATCACGGCTCTTCCCTGCGGGCTGTGAACCGTGCGGAATTTCGAATCGACATAACGAACGACGTCATTCACGAAGAATGCCATGAAAGAGTCTACCTGGCTGCCCTCATATTCGGGAGTCCTGTTGACGTACGGCACGAAGACCGCAATCACAGGGCGAATCAAGTCGTGTGCCGTCAGATAATCGATAACATTCTCGGCGTTTTCGAGTGAAATTGTCTCAGAGCCATCCTGAAAGTAAACCACAGGAAAGCTGTCCGGCGACGCTGTGTAGCCCGGAGGGAGATAAACTGAAATCTTCCTGGAGTTGGAAAGTTCACTGCTGTACAATATTGAATCGACCTGAGACCCATGCTGAATGTCTGCGTAATATTGCACCTCGGGCGGCGGGACGTAATCCGGCATCCTGAGTTCAGAGTTTGGTCCGAGCCCTTCCATGATCTGATGAGGATTCAGAGGATCGAGCAGCCATGTCGAACCGTTTATAACATACTTGTACTCGAGTCTTGCATCGGCAGGGTAAATCTGTGTGACGTACCACAGGTTCGTCCCGCCAATATTCGTCATAGGCAAAGCCGAAACCTGCCAGTCGTTGGCGTCCCCCGGGACGCTGACGTTTGAGGCCGTCCCGCGATAAATGAAATGGACGACACTGTCCTTTTCGATAAAGGGGAATGACGGCATCGCTGACATGAAGCTATCGATGACCGCCGTGCGCTGCGAATCCGGAAGAGAATTGACACGGGTCAGGAAAGCCTGAAAATCCTGGGCGCGCGCCGAATTAGAATAGGATGCCAAAAGCAGAAACGTTATCCCGGCAGCTGATCTGATGCACGACTTCATTTCAAAAACGCCTCCCTGTTGTGAAGAACTTGATTATACGACAAATGAATAAACAGCACCTAAGGCAAGCCCAAGAATAAATAGCCAACCGAATCGTTTGTTATGGACGAGGCTGAAACGGTGATACCATAGCGGCCATCCTATGTACCCATCGGGCGGTGAGTCCGGACGCGGGCTGGAGAAGACACCCATCGCCTTCCATCCGCGCGGAAAATTGAGGAACACCAGAAGCGCGAACGGAGTGACATATCTGAGAAAAACAAGGACGAGGACCACGAAGTACATCAGGAATATCGATATCTGGTTGAATAGCCTGGCGCGCTTCTCACCGAGAACGATCGGCAGTGTCCTCTGCTTCTGAGTGACGTCGAACTCCATCTGGTCGATGTGTTTGCCTACAAGTATCGACATCACACCGAGGCCGTACGGTATCGACGCCAGGAAAGCCGGGAGGGATAATTCGCCTGTGAGGCAAAAATATCCTCCGCCGATCATGAGAGGACCCCAGACGACGAGGGTGGCCAGCTCACCAAACCCGATACTCTTCAAATCCCGCGGGGCACCGTCGTACCAGTAGAGAATTCCGAGGCCGGGGGCGGCAAATATGGCAGCGACAGGCCCCCTTACTACCGTGAAGAAAACCGATATCAATACGCCCACCGCAATCAGTAACCAGATTCCTCTCTTCAGTGAAGCCGCGTCCATCATGTTGCTTGCGAGCGGGTGCAGCGTGTATCTCATCCGCGGCGAATCCGGCGTGTCGTGTCCGCGATGAAATCCGAAATAATCGTTGGAAAGGTTGCTGATCGCGTGCGCCACGACGAGACCGATCAGGAGAAGGAAAAAGTACAGCCAGCTGACCGGCCCGCTTCTGACGGCGAGGAGCCCCGCGATTATCGCGGCCTGCGCAGATATGACGAGTATGATACTCCTCGAAGCATAAAGCCATCGCGAGATTGGGTCGAGCTGTTCTATCGGAAGCTCTTTGCGATAGAAACCCCTGAAGGCGTTATACCACAGTTGTCTTTTCGAAACCGAAACATCGTTCATCAGCAACTCTCCTGTGTTATTCGTCTAAATATAACACTTGCCGGGCTTGAAGAGTTGTCTCTAGAACATTTGTCCGAAATTGAAGTAGAAACCCATTCCTTCGGATCCGAAGCCGAAGTCGGCGCGGACAACGAAATTATCCATGTAGAGTCTTAGTCCCGTCACCGGATTCGTCGCCCACCTGTTCAGATCCGCACGGGCAATGCTGCTCCACACTTTTCCGGCGTCGAGGCCGACAATACCACCGATCCTCCAGAAAATCGGGAACCTCAGCTCGGCGTTCATAAGCGCACCGGCGTTGTCGAGGAATCTGTCCTGAGTATATCCCCGAAGTGTGTTGTTGCCGCCTATCGATGTCAGAACCTGAACCGGCAGGTTATCACCCGCGATTTGCTGAGCGCCCACCCGCAGGGCAAAAACAGTGACGGGATAGAACAGCTCCCGGTAATATTGGAACCATCCCGCCAGCCGAACGAACGAAACATTGCCAGGGAAATTTCGCGCCGCGTATTCCATTTCGCCCTGCAAGACGATCCCGCGCGACGGGTTCACGTAGTCGTCCCTCGTATCGTAGCGGAGGTTCAAGCCGACCGACGAATACTTAGCGGTGGAAGCGTTGAGAGATGGCGGAAGGTCTTTCAGTCTGCTTGTCGAATCAAACCCGTAATTCTTTATGCTCTTGTATTTCATGACAAGCTGCCCGACGAATTGCGGTGTGAAGCCCCTGCTCAGCGCCGCGCTTAACTCGACGGGCACTCTCGTGTACTCCTCGCGGTCGGAAATCATCGACGTGTTCCCGACACCGTAGAAATTGTTCTTAAGCCATTTGTCGTAATCGAATGTCAAATCTACCGCGAAAGGATACTGCCTTCCCTCGCGCCACTCAAGATCGGGGTATGAGAATACGCCCCTGTACCATCGCTCTCCTTTCGTACTGTTGAAGACGACGAAATCGAAGGACTCTTTCAGATTCAGAAGATCAAAAAGAAACAATTTGGCGCCATAGCCGAATCCAATGTCGGTGTCATAAGAAAATATCGGGAGGGGTTCGATTTTGCTCCTGGTTTCACCGGCCGCCCCGCCATCATCCGCATTGGCCGGACGAGCCGGAAGCGGTATTTCTGCAAGGACTCCGAAATGATCGGAGGCGTGCACACCGCCGGACGAAGAGTCCAGGACAATTGCGGTCCTCTGTACTTCAACACCCGCAAAATGCCTGCTCAAAAAGACATAGTCGATCACTCTCCGTTTTGAGTCGTAGGCGGCGGAGAGTCTTCCGGCCAGGTCGCCGGGTTCACCGTCCGCGTCCAAAGCCATTGTGGAGTACGCCACGTTCTCGTTCCTGGCCGCGTCCCATGTGAATTGTCGTTCACCGAAGTAACTACCGCCCGCGTTACGGAAGACTTTGCTCTGCACCAGTTCAGACATCTCTCTCGAGTCGATTTCCGAATTGAAGTCGCCTCCCAGGACAACAGGAATGGACTGGGGAAGCTTGGCGATGTTTTTAAGAATGTTTTCAACCTCGCTCATCCGTCTGCGTGAGCCGTTAGACAGTATTTCAGGGATGTTTGCCTCGTCTTCGACACTGATGCTGTCAGTGGCGCGCCACTCCCGGACTTTCTGCATGACAACCGAATCTTCTGGTGGAAAGGCACTCAGGTGAACATTGACGAGGAACGTGGGCTGCCCGTTCGAGGTGATCTGCGCCACCAGTGCAAACTCGGACTCATCGAAGTGCAACGAAATGACATCGCCGTAGAGCCCGAAAGACCCCGATAATTTCCACACGGCGTAATGTTTCAGCCGCAGTTCTTTTTGCGCAAGGATAGCGATTCCTTCCTCAAAGTTGAACGGCGGGCCGACTACAACCGGTTTAATGCCGGCGTTACAAACCTGGTGAGTCTCATCGAATGATAAAGAGTCTGCGAGCCTCCTCGAGAACTCACAAACGGGATTTGCCTCCTGGATATAGACGACGTCCGGATCAAGATTCTTCAACTGACGTACAAGGAGCTGAAACCGAAGTTCCCTTCGATCTGCCGGCTCGTATTCGCCGAAATTCCAGAAGCCGTGGTAATCGAGACCGGACCAGACGTTGATGGTGATAACCCTGAGCGGCTTCTGAACTGCAACCGAATCCAACTCCCCGTCGGGCGCCCTGAAAGTTGCGGCGGGGCCTACTGCGTTGGACAGTAGACAAAAAAGAATGATACTCAAACGATGTTTTACAGGTAACATAATGCTCATGCCAGATTCCGGTTCGGTGAACTGCCGTCATCGCTACCGTCGTTGAGACAAACGGACTTCATAGTCGACGCGCCGAAAGCCGCGACGGTGCAGGGCAATTTATTTCGCACGAGGGACGCGGCAGGCCAATTTGAAGAACAGCTGATTCCAGGATCGCTCAATTTCATCGTCATACTTTCTACTCCTGAACGCCGGTCATGTGACTTCGCAAGTAATCGAATGAGAACCCGAACTCGATATAGATTTGAAAGTACTGAGGATAAACCTTTACCGACCCGTTGCCGAGCTGCTGCGGAACGGAGAAACTCTTCAGGTATTTCACGCCGCCGTCCACTGCAACCGCATTTGAGAAATTCAGGTCGAGTCCCATCGTCACATCGTAACCGAGCACCGCCTTCCCTTCATCACTAAGATGCTGCCGGACTTCGTTGCCGGGATTGTAATCGTCCGGCACGACAAGGTCGGTCCCAATGTTATAGTAGACAAGCGCCACGTTCACGCCGACGTGGGGCCGTAAGAAACCGTTGCCATGCCCGCCGACCCGCAGGCCGAGATACAAACGGAGGTAATTCTGGTCCGTCTCCTGATTGACCAACAATCCCGTCGCCTGATCTTGAAATGATTCCCTCTGGCTCAGCATATTCACGAGCTCGATTCCCGCTGTACCCGCGAACAGATTTCGGGTCTGCTCAATCGGCAATACCAATTCGAATCCGCCTCCCCAACCGGGCCTGCTAAAAGATCTCGCGTCGGAACCGTACGGAACCATGTAGATTCCGTAGAAGCTTGCTTTCCCTCCGGCAAATGAGTCAGAGCTACCGAAAAAAAGAACAAGGACGATCCAAGTTACCGACCATGTTACGCATTTATGATAGCGCCTGTCCATGGCGATCTCCGTAATCGGTTTTTCAATTCGTGTCATCTGGGGGAAATCCAGCCGTGCGTCGCCTGCTCGCACGGCCGAAGACAAGATCCGGCCCGAGAACATCCGCATGGCCTGCATACATTAGAGCAATATTGAGAATCCGAGAACTACGCCGAGCGTTGATTCTTTGTAGTCCGCGCTATACGAGTAGTAGGTTGAGTTGTACTCATAGGTCCAGCTGTGTTGCTTAAAGTTGAATTCGGCCCTTATGAGCACATTGCTGGAAATCAGGAACTTGGCGCCGGCCCCGAGATTGAGAACGCCAACGTTGAACTTGTCCGAGGCCGGGACGACAATCCCGTTCCCGAAGGGATACTCGAACGCGTTCGCCAGACCATATCCAGCCCGGACGAAGCACCCTATCTTGCTGTCGGGGATAAGGTAAGTGTAAGAAAGATTCATGAGGACGTACTGACCCGGCTTGGATTTTTCCATCGCCATCAGACCGAGTTCCGGTTCGATCGATAGGCCGTTGACAACATAGTATCCCGGCACAATATAAAACGAAGCGTAATTTTCTGATTCGATTTTGTAATCAGGGGTGCTCGGCGGCGACCAGCTTCCGATTGACCCTGAAAAAGACAATTCAACGTCGCCTTCTTTGAATTGAGCATTCGATAACGAAGCAGTCAAAAGCAACATGCTGATCATCGCGATTAGAGATTTCATTTCTTCCTCCTTTTTTGATTCTTGCTGATCACTAGACATCCAGACAGTTCAACAGTCCACCTGCTCCCTGTCGGTCGTTTTCGAATAGACACTCTCATCTTACCAGAATCGCTTTCTTGGTTGCGACAAAGCTGCCGGCTCGAAGTTTATAGAAATGAACGCCACTCGGCAAATCGCCGGCATAATCATACATCAACTCAGTATCCTCTGTTCTCATGAAATGGCTTGTGGTTCCCGAACAGGAAATCAATCAGACTGTGCTTGAAATTCTTCGTACGGCTTGCCGAAAGTTTGCTCAAACGATTTTGGATCGATGGCTGTGCAACACTTCCACCCTGGTGGGAGTCAGTCATCCCGAACGTCGCTGAGCCGGTCAATTTTTCATAGCCCGAGGAACTATTTACAATAAGCGTATCCACATAGGCATAGCCGTTCCAATAATTCTGAAGGTAACTGCTGTCCACGGAGACCCATCCATCCACCGCCTCAAACTGATCCACTTTGAGATCCACCAAGCCGACACCCTTCGCAAAATACATGCTGGCCTTCGCTGTGAGTTGAGTCGAATCCGTCTGATGGTACGAATACCACCCCGTGCCGTAATCGTAACTATCGTGGTTATTTGAGGTGACCGAATCCGAAAATGATATCATTACTTCCATAACGTTGGAGTAAGTTTTGCCCGCAGAATTTGCGTATGAGGATTTTCCGCCGGCTATTTCCATCGTCACCTGGTCACGCTGCTGAGAAAATGGATTGGCAACCCACTTGGTTCCGACCTGGAAGTCCGCAGGTAGAAGAGTGACCTCTTCACCGGCCGATTCTAAAACGACAATTGATCCATTGTCCTGGCCTATAAGCAAGCCGGTCGAGCTCATATTGGTGCCGTCCTGATTGTAACCGTATATCGGATACGCCTGCGTTCCGCCGATCGCTGTGGCGGTACCGATGTAACCCTTCACAGGCTGGTTGGCTACTGTTTGGCCCCCCATGATTTTTCCGGTGCTGTCGTAACCCACGAACTGGTATGCGCCCGTCCACGAAATGGTCTGATCCCCGGCCAACGGGAAATAATCGCTCCCGCTCCCGCTGACTTCGAAGTCTCGGGGAGAGGTAGTGGAGCTCTTGTTGCAGCCGAAATTAAAGACAATAAGCAAAAGAAGGATACTTGCAGTGATCGCTTCCGGAATTCTCGTTTTCATCCGTTTGTCCTTTCAATTCTGGTTTTCAATCCACTTTTTCAAATTGAAGTTTCCATTCGTTCTGTTTCTCGTCTACGTACGTCATGTAGAAATCGCCGCCAAGGGTGTAGAGAATGGTGCGGAAGTGTCTTCGATGATCGTAGTTATAGAAATCAGCGGTCGAATCTCTGTATGCGAAAGTGCCGGTTGTAAACATCTTATATCCCGCGTGGACAAGAACTCGTTCGTTCGATATCCATCTTTGATCGTCTTTAACAACCACATCCCTGTCAATGTCGATATCGAGCGCGAACGTGCTGTCAGAACTGAGTTCACAACTGATCGATCCATATCGGCTCACTCGCACTTTGATTCGTTCACCTTTGTTCTTTGCGCTGCTCATGATTGCGTTCCGCGCCTGCCAACGCCCGATGAAATTAGCCCTGTCATACATCCTTACTGATTTTACTCGCGGTCCGCATCCGTCGAGAAGCATGACGACGCCTGCGAAAAGAAGCATTTTCATATATCTCGTTTTCATCTTATCGGTCGTTTCATTCACCTGCGTCTGCCATGACGGTCCAACGTTCCCCTCGAGTCACAGTCGCAACATTCGCGGGCACAGGCGGACGGAGCCGCAAATACCTTGGCATTAGAGCACGGGAAATGAAGCAAATCAGCCCCCTGAGGCCCGCTTCCCCGCGTAGTTCCGAGCTTAGATTTCATAGCCGATATCTTTCTCAACCTGTTGCGCTAGAAATTGCGCAACCCGACACCGGCAGTTGTCAAAGACGTGTCAAAAACACGTCAGTCTATTTGCGGATACTAAACCCCTGTCAGCAGCTGAACTTGTACCCCGAAGTGTGGACGGTCAAAATGAATTTCGGCCTGGCCGGATTGTCCTCGATCTTATGGCGGATCGAGAGGATGTAGTTGTCGACGGTACGCGTTGTCGGAAAGTTCTCATATCCCCAGACTTCATCGAGGAGCATATCGCGAGTTATGACTTCACCCTTATGTTCGATCATATACTTAAGGACCTTGAACTCCTTTTCAGACAGCTTGACCGGTTTCCCCTTGCGTGTCGCCTCGTGTTTTTTGAAATCCAGCTTCACGTTCCCGAAGGAAAACTCATCGACCTTTTCCGTTTCCCGCTTCTGCCTCCTCAATATTGCCTTGATTCTGGCCTGCAGCTCCAGGAGGCTGAACGGCTTTGTCACATAATCATCCGCGCCAAGTTCAAGCCCGAGGACCTTATTCGTTTCTTCCTTCTTGCTCGTAAGGATAAGGATAGGCGTGTTTATCCCCTCTTCTCTGAGGCCACGGCAGACTTCTTCGCCGTTCATCAGCGGCAGCATCAGATCCAGTATAATCAGGTCGACATCTTTCTTCCTCCCTTTCTTGAGGCCTTCCTCGCCGTCCTGGGCGGTCTCGACTGCGTAATGGTCGCGCCCGAGCGCCTCTGCCAGTCCTGAACGGATTGCCGCATCGTCTTCAACCAATAGGATCTTTTTCATTTCTTCTCCATGAATGGGAATAGAAGAGTTATTTTTGTGCCGCGTCCCGGCTCGCTTTCAATATCGATTCGCCCATTGTGGGCATCCATCACACTCTTGACCACCGATAATCCCAGGCCGGTACCTCCCGGCCTGATGCTGGTGCTGCTCTTTCCTCTGTAGAATGGCTCGAAGATCCGTTCCATCTCGTCCTTTGGAATCCCGATACCGGAATCCTTCACTGAAACGCACAGGCAACCGTCCATCGAGAAAGTCCTGACGGCTATCTGTTTTCTCCTGGTTGAATATTCCACCGCGTTTGCAATGAGATTCCCCAGCGCTTCCTGGACCGAATCTCTATCCGCCATGATATTCTTGTTTTTGAGCCCGAGTCTGGTTGTAAGTTTGCATTCCGCTTTGATGACTTCATAATTCATTAACGCAACAGTATCTCTGACAATCTCGTCAAGATTCTCGGGCTTCATTGTATAAACGACCTTGCCGCGTTCGGTCTTTGCTACGCTCAGCACGTTTTCTATCATCCTGGTCAGTCTCTTCGACTCCCCCTGTATCGTGTTCAGGTAATTGCGAACGCGGGAGGCGGGGAACTCTCTTCCTTCCTTCAGCGCTTCGGTGTACATCCTTATCGTCGTAAGTGGTGTCTTAAGATCGTGAGACACGCTTGCGACAAAGTAAGTCTTCATCCGGTTGATCTCTTCAAGTCTCTCTCTTTCCTCGTGCTCGAACGCGAGACGACTCTGCAACAAAATCCTCTCGTGTGCCGATGCGCAATTGGCCGAGATGTAACTGAGGAGATCCACGTCTTCGATACTGAATCTGAGCCCTGATTTCTTCGGACCGAGCACCATAAAGCTGAGGAGTTTGCCCGCTTCCGTCCTTCCCGGAAACGCAACGATGATTCCCCATCTTCTAAAAACATCCGGATCAGCTCTCTCAAAATTTGCTCCCGGCTCGATCTTGCTTTCCACCGCTATCGGCAGCGATGCGACGTTCGTGAAATTCTCACGATCGAAACACACTGAACGGGATTCAAGCAGATCGAAGCCGCGGTGTGCGACCAAACGGAGCCGCGAGCTGTCTTCCTCGAACAAAAAGTAACCGATTCTCTCTATCGGAATGGCCGCCACCACAGTCCTCAACCCGAGCTCTGCGATTTCGGCGACGTCAACACACCTTTTGAGCTCATCGCTGAAACGACCCTCGACCTTCCTCATATCGTATCTGACGCGGAAGAAATTCTTGTCGACGAACAGCTGCACCCTCCTCCGAATCGGCTCGAACAGGACCGCCACCGCGACCGCCGCAGCCGCCGAGGCGACTATGGACTTCGTCACTGTGAAGCTGCCGACTACTGCCGCCACCACTCCGACTATCGATGCGTACAACGAGAGGAGTATCACCAGCATCATAACGTAGACCGTGCTCCTGTTAAAGAGATGATCGATATCGAGCACATGGTACTTCACGATAGCCACGGCGAAAGCAACGGGAGCTGCCCCCGAAAGAAGCACGATGACCTCTTCACTGACCAGCCCACGCGAGGTGAGGAGCTGCGGTATTTGCCACAGGCCGATGAAACCGAGCGAGCTGATTGCAAGCCCCAACATTATCCACCTCAGTTTTCGCCTTTCCATCTCCTCCTTCGCCGAACGGTATGAACGGACAAAAATGGCGATAGACAGCACGACGGATGAGGCATAGAACCACCTCGTCACGTTGAAGATCGCGAGGAAAGAGTGGAACCAGGTCATCGAGAATGGCATCGTTGCCGCAACGAACGTGACAGCCAATAAGACAGAAAGGAACCCGGCGACAAGATACAGGATGAACTCGTATCCTGTCAGGAAGTTTTTCCTTCTCGAGGGAAAGATGAGGCTGAAATGCAAAAAAAGAGCGGGCACGAAGGCATAGGCCGTCGAGAAAACAGCCCTGATAAACTGGCCTGTACCTGCCGGTTGCAATGTGTAGCACCCCCACGTCGACATGATAACGACGGCGACCCCGACGGCGCCGAAGTGGTACACAAGTGCCGCCATATCATCACGTCTTTTGAAGAAGACCAGGAGACCAGTTACGAAAAAGAGTGTCCCTACGAACCACGCCGCCAGCATGTAAGTGATGCTGTAGGCGTGGACGAGCCTGACATTGACCAGCCGACCGCCGTCGATCGTCAGTGCGAGATTATCTCCGATCCTTCTTCCGTCAAGCAGAAATTCAAGTTCCTCGAGTGACCGAATTTTTCCACCGTCGAACGAGATTATCCTGTCCCCCGCTCTGACCCCCGGGGTGACGAATTGGGATGTGCCCAGGACCGTGAAGACTCCGTTCTGAGGTGTGGAGACAGTGAACGGAATGTCTGCCTTCTCCGAGATTTGCCACAGGCCGAGCATGCAAACGGCGTAGAGTACGCCATCAAGAACGCCAATTCCCAGAGCAAACCGCTTCGACCTCAAAATCAGCCTCCCCGCGAGTGATTTACTTCCCTAAAACCTCATCGTCCGGCCCTGGCCATCGATAATCGATACTCCCAGAAACGGCAAAACAGACCCGCGACAGTAAATTTTAATTCAATCGCAAACGGGAATCAAACTGCCCGACATGTCCGCGGTTCATTCCACACTTTCACGGAACGATGATCCCCGAGTATGCCATGCGGGACGCTGCACCGTTTTAGCCTCTCCACCTGACCCGGAAAATGATCAGGTCGCTGAAGTCTCTCTGGAAATGTTTCTCATCGCAAAACCGGAGGCTGTGAGCCAGGTCCCCCGCTCGCCCCCGGAATCCCGATAAGCAAAATGGCCCCCACCGTAGCCGCGGCTACAACTCCTGCCAACGCCAGACTTACGGGAACATCCAGCTTCTTGACTTCTACAACGCTTATCTTCGTTGTCGGAATGGCGACCGTGACCCCTTCTTCCTCTCCAATTACAGACGTTCGGGTTCCGGTCCCGACAAGCGTATCATGCTGGACAACGCACATCCCTTTTGAGAATTTATATTTGTTCACGACTCCCGCTGAATCCGTCAGGACACTTACTTCTTCAAAGTGGTTGACTTTCCCGTAATCTTCTCGCGATAGTGAAACAACTTCATAACAGCCCGCCCAGAAAAACACCGACAATGCAAGTACGGTGGACAAACAAGTCCTTAACATCGGACCCTCCGGAGACTGTTGCAACAGGAAAGGATCAAGTCGCGCCGGATCATGAACGGAATACCAACCGTGCCATGTCGTTCTGCGGCGAGAGTTCAGATTCAGTTGCTGGTACAGATGACAAATTCAGATGTGTTCTCATTTCTGCTTAAATTAAGTACAAATTTCATCGAAAGAAATTCGCAAATATCGAGATACTTGCGCAAATTGAAAGAACAAGATTCACAAAGACCAATTCCCCGGAAAATGGAAAAAATTGAACCCCAGAATGTAAAAGGCTTCCGCGACCTGCTCCCCGGATATGCCCGCAGAAAGAACGAGATAATCTCGGCGATCAGGAAAGTTTACGAGAGCTACGGCTTTCTCCCCGTCGAAACGCCCGGCCTGGAGTATCTGGAGATACTCCTCGGTGAATACGGAGAGGAAAACACGAAGCAGATTTTCCGCTTCAAGAGCCCCGAGGAACAGGAGGTCGCTTTGAGATTCGATCTCACGGTGCCGCTCGCCAGGATCGTTGCGCAGTATAACGACCTGCCGAAGCCGTTCAAGCGTTATCAGGTCGGGTCGGTGTGGAGAGCCGATAAGCCGGACCCCGGGCGATTCCGGGAATTCACACAGTTCGACGTCGATGTGGTCGGGACTTCCAGCCAGCTTGCGGAGGTGGAGGTTATAGGAGCGGTTGTGACGGCTCTCCGGAAAATCGGTGCCGGGGAATTTGTCGTCAACGTAAACAGCCGAAAGGTCCTCAACGCGGTTGTCCGGTACAGCGGAATTCCCTCCGACAGGGCAAAAGATGTCTTTCGTGTCCTCGATAAACTGAACAAGATCGGCATGCAGAACACCGAGCTCGAGCTGACCAGGGGCCGACGCGACGCGTCCGGAGATTTTATTCCGGGCCTCGGGCTGACCGACGCGAACGTCGGAAAGATCAAAGACTATCTCGCCCTTCCGAAAGGCGAAAGGAGAAAAGTCCTCGATGAGATATCCGCCCTTCTTGGAACGGAGAGCTGCGACGATTTGAAAAACCTCGACGGCTTTCTCAATATCCTCGGGCTCGGAAGCGATGTGGTCTCTTTCGATCCTACAATTGCACGCGGCCTCGATTACTATACGGGGCCCGTGTTCGAGGTTAACCTGAAAGACAAGCCTCAATTCGGAAGCGTCGCCGGCGGAGGTAGGTATGACAACCTCGTCAGGCGATTCACCGAAAACGATCTTCCGGCCGTCGGCTTTTCCATAGGAGTGGACAGGCTTCTTGCGGCGCTTGGCGACGGTGAGCCGAATGCCCCCTTCGCCGATGTCGTCGTGACAATAATGGATCGGGACAAACTCGATGAATATTTGAAGATTGCGAGCGAGCTGAGGGATGCGGGTGTTCGTACTGATTTGTACCTCGGCCAGGAGAAGGGATTACGCAAGCAGCTTCAATACGCCGACAGGGTCAGTGCGCGCTTCGCCATCATACTCGGCTCGAACGAGATTCAAAAAGGTGTCGTGACCGTCAAGGACCTCAAGGCGGGCGAAAGTGTCAGTCAGAATGCCGCCGAGCGAGAGGAATGGCTGAAGAAAACCCGCGAAATCCAGAGAGAAATTCCCCGAAAAGAGCTCGTTCAGGAGATTTTGAAACTCCTCTCCTAGAAGCACAGGACATGGCATGACCGGTGTCGCACCCGCGCTTGTACCCATGCCGATTTCTTGTCGTATAGAATAGTTGTCCGCCAAATAAATGCGCTCTGATGTCGCGCTGATGAGAAATTCAAGAGGAGAAACGATCATGACTAACCAGATAGAACTCATGTTCACACACCAGCTTCAGGAACGGAAGCAGAGGCTCGAGGACGCCGCCTCAAAACTGAAAGACCCTGCGGAGCTCGACCATTTACTCCGCGACGTCGATGAAGCGCTGGAGAAAGTCTCCAGAGGGACGTACGGGCTCTGCGAAACCTGCCACGAGCCGATCGAGCCCGACCGGCTCGCTTTCGACCCGATGATCAGATACTGCATCGACCATCTCTCCGAGACTGAACAGCATGCCCTTGAGAGAGACATCCAGCTGGCGCGACAAATTCAAATCGGCCTTCTTCCCAAAAAAGACATTACTCTTCCGGGCTGGGCAAGCGACTACCACTACGAGCCCTCAGGCCAGGTAAGCGGGGACTATTGCGATATCATTGTCCCGAGAGACAACCGAGATTCCTTCTTCTTCGTCGTCGGAGATGTGACCGGCAAGGGGATCGCCGCATCAATGCTCATGTCCCAGCTTCACGCGACATTCCGGACATTGGCCGCAACAGGACTTCCTTTGGACCGGCTCATGGAGCAGGCGAACCGCACTTTCTGCGAGGCAAGCCTGACCACACATTTCGCGACTCTTATCTGCGGCATCGCAAACAACAACGGCGAAGTGGAGCTATCCAATGCCGGACACTGCCCCCCGTTAGTCGTACGGTCCGGCGGTGTAGATAAGCTCTCGTCGTCAGGACTTCCTCTCGGGGTCGCCTGTGAGAGCAGGTTTGGAAGCGAGAGAATACTGATGAAGAGCGGAGAGAGTCTCTTGCTCTACACAGACGGGCTCACAGAATCTGCCGGAAGTTCGGGGGAATTGTACGGAGAAGAGAGGATCCTGAGACTCCTTACCGACAGGTTTCGAAATTCCCCAACAGAGCTGATATCGACATGCGTGGACGACCTGAACATGTTCAGCGGGAACGGCAAGCGGAGCGACGACCTTACGATATTGGCAATCCGGAGGAAATAGGCTTCCCTTGGCCCATGTAAAGTGCGGCCCGTGAGAATGGCGTCGATCCGGCTTCACGCATGAAACACCGGCACCGGCAAATCCCGCTCAGTCTGCCCTCGGCGGGATCCACCCCGGTCTCTCGATCTCCTTTAGTTTGACGACGACACTTCCCAGGAGCACTTTCAAATCTGCTCGTAGCGGCACTTCTGCGGAATCTGCGGAGATCCATCCGACAAAATCCCCTGTGACCCCAAACGTACCTTCGAAATTAATGTGACCGGACATCCTCTCGGCTTCAACGGGGAAATCGAATGCGGTGACATCGCACGGCTCCTGCCCTTCGTTGATCGTAAGCTGGACTGATGAACGGACCGTATCGGAGACGATCGGAATCGCCAGTCTCATTGTTCTGCCGTCAGCTCTGGCGCAAACCTTCCGGACGTAGTAGAAGAAGCCCAGGCCGTCGGTGTAAGTCGTGTCGAGAGGAAGATCCACCTTTTTTGTAATGACTCCCTTAACGGACTGGTCCCACTCCAGTGTTTTCGCCGCGTAATCGAAAACGTAATTCGTGTGGACCCAATCGTCCCCCGCCTCCTGATCATTCGAAGTCGCGAGGCATATCAGCGTTCTGGCATCGGCGCAGGTCTCGTAGATTGCGTGTAGATTTACGAAGGGAATGCCGCTATATGAATCTATCAAGGCTTGTATCCTGTAAGCCTGTGCTCCCCGGCATTCCTGCTTCCCCAGAAGTTCAAACCTTACCGTCCCGAGTTTGAAGAAGAGATAGCTCGCCTCAAAGACGACCACCTCACCCGGCTGCATGATGGAATCCCCGCCCGCCGCCTGCCATTTCTGATCCGAGAAACTCTTATTTATCCCGTTGAAGAAAGAGAAGGCAACTACCGATCTCAAAACAAGAAGCGAGATGCACGGCAGGAAAAGGACCGATGAAAAAATCCAGACCCGATTTGTACTATGCCTTCCCGGGGGTTTACTCATTCACGGACATCGTCAGTGCCAGGAAAATGGATGTGATTCCCCTCCTTAGTTTGCAAGCGAAGCCTTTCATTGCTCCGTAAATCTGGCTTTCAAGGAAATATCGACCACATCGAGAAGAATGTTCCAGTCATGGAAACAATTCCTCCTAAGCATACTCAATTGCTGCACAATTGGCAAGGTTTGTAACATGTAACCGCAATTCGAATCGGCATCTGACTCGTCCTCCCGTGCCGGTCGTCCCCACAAAACATCTTTATTTGCAAAGGAATCGGGGCTGCAGAAAGACTCCGTTTGAATTTCGGGTTTTGGGCGGCTTAAATGTGGCCGACAAGCACCCGGGACCAGGCGCTTTTCCCGGGAAATAAAACCGGTTCGATCGTGCGCAATTCATTTGAAGCATTACGGTTTACAGTTTATTATATTTATACCAATAAAGAAGACGGTTATTGATGCACAGACGAACCGAAAACTGGCTTGCAGGTCTGGTGAATGAGGGGCACAAGGCTCCCGGGGGAAACACATAAGCCGATTGGATAATTGAACATGCACTCTGATGATATGTTGCGTGCCGTAAGCCGTACCTTTGCGCTCTCCATCGAGCGTCTTCCGTCCAGCCTGCGCGACTTCGTCACGACGGCGTATCTCCTGTTCCGGGTTTCGGATTGTCTTGAAGACAACGAGAATCTGGTCGCGCCTCACAAGGCCCAGTTGCTGCGGCTCTGGACGCGGATACTGGACGATGCGCTGCCAGTGTCTTCGCTGACGAAAGAGATCCTGCATTTGGACGACAGCGATCCTGAAGTTCTGGTCGCGAAAAACGCCGGGCAGCTCCTGGAAGAATTGCATCGTTTCCCTCAACCCGTACAGGACATTATTACAAGCCATGTTCACGAGACGTCGCTGGGGATGGCACGCTGGCAGGAAAACGGCCCCGATGTGCGCGACGAGGCGGAAATGGACGACTACATGCATCAGGTTGCCGGGCGAGTCGGTTATTTGATAACCGACCTTTTCGCATGGTACTCACCGGTCATCAGGGAAAAGAAAGAGGAGTTGCTGCCGCTGTCCCGCCATTTCGGACTTGCGCTCCAAACGGTGAACATCATCCGCGGATTGCGAAAAGATTACGAAAGAGGATGGGTATATGTCCCGCGGTCGTTCTATGAGCCGCTCGGTCTGACCAGAGAGAGTCTGCTGGCCACTGAGAATGCTGCAAAGATTTTGCGGCTAGTCGACCGGCTCGCAGACAAAGCGGAGAATCACTTGCAATACGGACTCAACTATATTACTAACTTGCCAAAATGGCTCCATGGGATTCGCCTTGCCTGCATTTGGCCTCTCCTTTTCGCGGTAAGGACTCTTGCCGTTAGCCGCAACAACATCAACGTGATTTTGAGCGAAGCGAAAATAACGAGAGCAGAAGTCACAAGAATCATGCGTGACACAACGCTTTTCGGGTGGTCAAATAACTGGCTCGAGAAGTACTATGATCGCCAGCATATCGTCGGCTTGCCTGATTACCGCCTCACACCTCATCCGGACAAGGCGCCCGCACCGGGATGGTGAGCGATCTTTAGGCTCGCCTGAACGGCATGACGATAACTCTTTAGGAAATCCGACGCGCCCGCTGCATCAGCACAGAGCCGAAATGGCGGAATTGCTGGACGCAGTGGACTCAGAATCCCAGGAGCAGAATTTTCAGAATACGAAACGCCCGGGTCTAATTTGATTTGGGCGTTTTTCTTTTACGGTCGCGGTGATATTTACCCGTTTTTGTTCAAACACCGGCAGGCTTTTAGTACATAAAGTATCCGGCAGTATAGAGTGGTGCTCGCTGTCGTGACGATTTGGTGAATCGAAAAGAAAAGTCCCGCCAGTATTACTCATGACGGGATTTCAAACCCTACTTTTCCGACCAACTCAATTCAAGAAAAGTATCTTCGTCGTGATGACATGGCTGCCTTTTCTTCCCGTTGTCTTCGTCCCCAGCCATTTGCTGCTCGTTTTACTAACACAATACCGGATCGGTTCCGGGGGGCACGTCAGCTCAGAGAGTTCATGAATGAGGTCAAGAGGTTTTCCCTTTGATGTGCCCCAGTTTGGTGTATCAAGGCAAAGTTGTTGTCCCATCGCGTTAGCGGACTGATGACGGGCGTAGTGATGGGGCCTATTAGGCGACGTTTGCACGCTTGCCAAACATTTATGTGTGTACCCATTCCTGGTACACTTTCTTCATGCGGCTCTGTAGGGTACTAGTCTTAAGAAGGTCAGTAAAGTCTTTGACCGCGGATTGATAAGTTGTCACACTTCTCCATCAATCGGCGGGAAGCTCCGAGTTCTACCGCGTTCATGACTCAATCACTGTCGGAATTGAGCGCAAGAACGATTTGACAACAGCGGCAAAGCGCTCGGGCTGGTCATATTGGACGCCGTGGCCCGCTTCCGGGATTTGTTCAACACGGATTCTCGGATTAACACGCTGAAGTTCTGCGGCCACAGCAGGCGAAACCACGCCAGCATCACCAATCACGAATAGGCTCGGTACGTCAATCGCGCTCACCAGCTGCATGTAGTCGGGATTCGGTGGCGTGAGAACATCGAAAGCACTTATGCTGGTTTGAAGCCGTGCTCGGGCGATTAGCTCAAGGGTTCCCGATGAACGATCGGGGTGTCTTATCCGCGCTTCTGCCACTACTTCATCCAATGACATATTAAGAATCTTCAGATGCTGATCGGCAACGTCACTATCACGAACTTCGCGCTGAACTTTTGGGCTCAGGAACGTCGGATCTGCTAAAATCAGACCATGGAGTAAACCAGGTTTACGACTTGCCACTACGGCTGCTGTCATCCCTCCCATGGAGTGTCCGAGCAGAACCGGGGAAGAAAGTCTCATCGCCTTCATAAGACCAACGACGTCGTTCGCATGGTCTTCGTATCGGTACCCGTGGTCAGGTGCACTTGACTTTCCATGCCCTCTAGCATCCGGCATGATTACATCATATTCTCCTTCTAAAGCATGTGCCAAAGCTGTCCAGCAGGCCCCATTGGCGGTTAACCCGTGCAGCAAAATTAGAGGGGGCTTGCTTCCTCCGGTTCTCGTGTAGTGTATCTTTATTCCGTTTGTTTCGCAGATTGCTGTGCTCCAGTGCGTCATGTGCTGTCTCCTTCGGGCATAAGATTCATGACTTAGTCTGTAATTGATGTCAACGCGACAGCCGAGACACTTGCGTGCAGATGGCGCCTTTTCATAGACTTGCCGGAAGAAGTCATCCCGATTCGCCACCATAAACATTGCGTAGCATCCACGATGGGACGAATCGGGATGAAGCGACTACGAAATGTACAAATGTGAAACGTCTTTCTACGGCATGTTAGCCGACGCTGTTCATCAGTATACCGCCACCGTATCAACTATGTTTTCTCCCGATCTCTTCAATGTGCTACTTGGGCTTAACATGCCTGAAATAGTAATCTCTCCATTCCTCGAGATTCCTTGGTGCGTATTGCTTCCGAGACGGCCCCAACGTTTAGTTTTTTCTTTATGATGGGAACGAATTTCGAGTTAATCTCGTAACCTGCCGAGTTCCTGCTGAGATTCCTGGCGGCGAGAGAAGTTGTCCCACTGCCGAGGAATGGATCAAGGATAGTCTCGCCGACATACGCAAACATTCGGATAAGGCGGCGGGGAAGTTCTTCAGGGAACATCGCAAGGTGCTTATCCTATTTCTCACCGCCGAAATTCCAGTGCCCCGCAAAGTAAGTGTTCCATTCTTCCGTCGTGAGCTTCGTAAGTTCCTTTGTTTCTCTGCTAACTTT